>NZ_VPFK02000043.1:0-135790 GCF_008634075.2 Saccharibacillus sp. WB 17
AGGCATGCCGCCAGCGTTCGTCCTGAGCCAGGATCAAACTCTCCATTAAGTTGCGAACACTTTCGCAACCGCGACTTCAAAGCCGGAACCCTTAGGGCCAAGGCTTTGAACCAAGCGGTCACTTGATTTTCGCTTTTTAAAGAAAGCACCATGTGCTCGTTAAAACGTGGCGATTCTCGATTGCTCAAGAACCTTATATTCTTACGACAGTCTGCACTGTCGCAACTCACTCACTGTTCAGTTTTCAAAGAACTTGCGACCGGCAACTTGTTTGCCGAACGTTTTATATCTTATCATGCGTCGTTCTCGTTGTCAACAACTTATTTCTCAAGTTTCACAACCCGATGTTTTATGGTGTTGAGCAGCTGTCAGAAGCGACAAGAAATATCTTACCACCTAGCTGACAATAAAGCAAGGCTTTTTCTGAATTGCTTTTTCCGCGTACTTTGAAGGAACAGAAAAAGGCCGGCTGCCCGGCCCCTTCTTCCTTCAGACGGACGCTATTCGTTCAGCAGCCGCACAAGCTCGTCTTCGTCTTCAATGACTTCAATGTCCAGCTCCCGCGCTTTGGTCAGCTTGCTGCCCGCTTTTTCTCCGGCAATTACGATATCTGTTTTCTTGGACACACTGCCCGTGACTTTGGCTCCCAACGCTTCCAGGCGCTCCGCCGCTTCTTCGCGCGTCAGCTGATGCAGCGTACCGGTCAGTACGACCGTTTTGCCGCTGAAATAGGAATCGGCTTTGACTTCGGGCGGCGCTGCAGGAACGGTCGGCTGTACGCCCAACTGTCGCATTTTCTTGACGCCCGCCCGCATGAACGGATCGTTGAAGAAAGTCACGATACTCTCGGCCACGATTCCGCCCACGTCCGGCAGCTCGATCAATTCTTCCGCCGTCGCGTTCATCACTTTATCGAGATCCCGATAATGTTCCGCCAGCATCTTCGTCGTCGACTTGCCGGTATTCGGAATGCCGAGGCCGAACAGGAACGAAGCCAGGTCGCGGGTCTTGCTCTGCTCCAGCGCTTCGATCAGGTTGGCGGCTTTGCGTTCCCCGAACCGCTCCAGCTTGACCAGCGATTCCTGCTCCAGTTCATACAGTTCGGCAGGCTCGCGAACGTTAAGTTCGTCGTAGAGCTGCGTCGCCGTCTTGATGCTGAACGTCTCGATATCCATCGCGTCGCGCGAAGCGAAATGCGCAATCCGTCCGATCGCCTGCGGTTTGCAAGACAAGCGGTTATCGCAAAAGAGATGCGCGCCGCGCTGAACGAGCGGGAAACCGCACGCCGGACAATTTTCCGGATAGATGATCTCTTCGCCGTCGCTCTCTTCCGTCACTTTGCCCAGAATCTCGGGAATGACGTCGTTCGAGCGGCGGATGAACACTCTCGTCCCCAGCGCATGCTTGAGATTTTTGCGTTCGATGTCGCCCACGTTGTTGAGCGTACAGTTTTTGACCGTGACGCCGGCAAGTTCCACCGCTTCAAGCCGCGCGATCGGCGTGATTTTGCCCGTACGGCCCACTTCCCACGATACGGACTCCAGCACGGTGGTCGTCTCTTCCGCTTCGAACTTGTACGCAACCGCCCACCTCGGAAACTTGCCCGTGTAGCCGAGCACGGAGCGCGTGCGCACGTCGACGATCTTGATCACCGCCCCGTCGATCAGATAGTCGAGTCCGCTGCGCCCTTGCACGATATCGTGCAGCTGCTCCATGACGTCCTCGAACTTGTTGAAGTAGAAAATGTACGGATTCACCTTGAAGTGATTGTCCCGCAAAAAGTCCATCATCTCCAGGTGGCTCGCAAACGTCTTCGAATCGCTGTACCCGATATTATAGAAGAAAGCGCTCAGTTTGCGGCTCGCCGTCACTTTGGGATTCAGGTTGCGCAGCGCGCCGGCCGCGGCGTTCCGGGCGTTCTTGAGCGGTTCCTGCGCGGTCTTGTTGTACGTCTCCAGCGCCGACAGATTCATGATGCCTTCGCCCTGCACCTCGATCGTGCCGTCCTTGAACGGAATGGACAACGGCACGGAGCGGATCGTTTTGACCTGTTCCAAAATACCTTCGCCGACCGTCCCGTTGCCGCGCGTCGCCGCCTGCACCAGTTTGCCGTCCGTATAGGTCAGGTTCAGCGTCAGCCCGTCGAACTTCAGTTCCAGCGCATATTCCAGTTCCGGCAGCGGGTCTTCGGGATTTTTGGTGTTGTAGTCGTTCCACAGCTTCATTGTCCGCGTATTCCAGGTTCCCAGCTCTTCTTCGTTTTGCGCTTTGTCGAGACTCCAGAGCGGAGCCAGATGCCGATGCGGCGCAAATCCTTTGAGCAGTTCCCCGCCTACCCGCAGCGTGGGAGAATCCGGCAGAACGAAGCCGCTCTCCTGCTCCAGCTTGATCAGCCGGTCGTAGAGCACGTCGTATTCCTTGTCGCTGACCGTCGGCCGGTCCAGCGTATAGTATTCGTAGCTGTAGCGGTTGAGCTGCTCGACCAACCCTTCCATCTCGTGCATCGCATCCATCGTCTTCCCGTCCTTTTTTATTCGACTTTGGTAATCGGCGCAAATCCGGCCAGCAGGCGCTTGATGCCGGTCGGCGCTTTAAAAGCGATGTTCAACTCCGTATCGTTGCCGCTGCCCTTGATCGACACGATGGTGCCTTCGCCCCATTTGCCGTGCGCGACTTTGTCGCCGACCTGGAACGCGCCGGTGTTGTTCGTGCTGCGCGCGGCAGGCTTGCCGCCCGCCGGGGTGACGGTCACGCCGGAACCGCGGGGAGCGACGGCCGGTCGGCCCATGCCCGTAGGCGCGGTGCTCGAAGCCGGACGGCCGAAGCCGCCGGTCGACGATCCGCCGCCGAAGCCCCGTCCGCCGCCGCGCGAATTGCCGTAGCCTTTGTCGGGATCGCCGCCGCGGCGGTACCGGTCGGGATTGACTCCGGTATCTTCCTTCAGCTCTTCCGGAATCTCCTGCAGGAACCGGGAAGGCGGATTGGCCGTCGTACGGCCGAACAGCGTCCGCATCTGCGCGCAGGAGAGGTACAGCTGCTTTTCCGCGCGGGTGATGCCCACGTAGGCCAGGCGGCGTTCTTCTTCCAGTTCGTCATTGTCGAGGAAAGCCCGGCTGTGCGGGAAGACGCCTTCCTCCATGCCGATAACGAACACGACCGGGAACTCCAGGCCTTTGGCGCTGTGCATCGTCATGAGGACGACGGCATCGTCGGGATTTTTGTCTTTCTCGTCGTCGTTGACCGTGTCGATGTCCGCGATCAGCGCAAGGTCGGTCAGGAACGCGACGAGCGTCTTCTCTTCCGTCCGCGCTTCGAACTCCAGCGTAACGGACAGGAACTCGTCGATGTTCTCGATACGGGCTTTGGACTCCAGCGTGTTTTCTTTTTGCATCTCGACGCGGTATTGGCTCATCTCCAAAATCTTCTCGGTCAATTCGGTGACGGACAAATAATCGACCATGCGGTGCAGGGCGACGATCATGTCGTAGAACTCGACCAGCGCGTTGCGGGTCCGCCCGGCAAAGCCGAGGTCATCCACCACTTCGAGCACCTTGAACATGGAAATGCCCCGCTCGGTCGCCGCCGCGGCCAGCTTGGCCACGCTCGTGTCGCCGATACCGCGCTTGGGCACGTTGATGACGCGCACGAGGCTGAGATCGTCGTCCGGGTTGGACAGCAGGCGCAGGTAGGCGAGCAGATCCTTGATTTCTTTGCGATCGTAGAACTTGATGCCGCCGACGATCTGGTACGGAATATCCGACTTGATCAGAATTTCCTCGATGACCCGGGACTGGGCGTTCGTGCGGTACAGAACAGCGTGGTCTTTGTAGACCATGCCTTTTTTGATATTTTTGTGGATCTCACCGGTTACGAAGTATCCTTCGTCATGCTCGGTGCTGCCGCGGAACACGCGGATTTTGGCGCCGCCTTCCTGATCGGTCCACAGGTTCTTGGGCTTGCGTCCGGTATTGCGCCCGATGACGCTGTTGGCGGCATTCAGGATATTCGCGGTAGAACGGTAATTTTGCTCCAACAGGATCGTTTCGGCTTCCGGGTAATCCTGCTCAAAATTCAGGATGTTCGTGATGTCGGCGCCGCGCCACCGGTAAATGGACTGGTCGCTGTCGCCCACGACGCAAATCTGATGGTGCTTGTCGGCCAGCATGCGGCACAGCATGTACTGCGCGCGGTTGGTATCCTGGTATTCGTCGACGTGGATGTAGCGGAATTTTTTCTGGTAGGACTCCAGCACTTCGGGCACTTCGTTGAACAGCTCGATCGTCTTCATGATCAGGTCGTCGAAGTCGAGCGAGTTGTTGCTGCGCAGGCGCTTCTGGTACATGCCGTACACTTTGGCCGCGATGGACTCCATAAAGTCTCCGCCGGCTTTTTGCTCGTACATCTTGGGCGTGATCAGTTCGTTCTTCGCCGCGCTGACGAGCGCCTGAACGGCTTTGGGTTCGAACTTCTTCGTGTCGAGGTTCAGGTCCTTCATGCAGTTGCGGATGACGGACAGCTGGTCGCCGGAGTCGAGAATGGAAAAGCTGGACGAGAACCCGATCCGGTCGATGTCGCGGCGCAGGATGCGGACGCACATCGAGTGGAACGTCGAGACCCAGATCTCCTTGCCTTCGGGTCCGACGAGCGCCGAGACCCGTTCCTGCATCTCGCGGGCGGCTTTGTTCGTGAACGTGATCGCCAAAATGCCCCAAGGCGCGCTCTTCTTGGCGCGGATGAGGTGGGCGATGCGGTGCGTCAGCACCCGGGTCTTGCCGCTGCCCGCGCCGGCCATGATCAGCAGCGGGCCTTCCGTCTTGAGCGCGGCTTTGCGCTGCTGCGGATTCAGACGGGCGATCGATTCGTCGAGGTTAAACATGATGTGTTGCTCCTTTCGTTGCGCTCGGAGAGACGCTGCGCATTGGCGTCGGTTGAGATTGGGAATGCACGATCAATAATCCAACATAAAAGATCAAGAGACAAAAGCGTACAAGGAATGCACAAGGTTATGCATTCCGGGATAGGCTGCTGCAAGGACTCCGATATCCGCGCGGCTGCGCGTACCGAAAGCGGAGTCCGCTTCAAAAGGGATTGATTAAAGCTCAGGTCGGCGATTTGGCGCTCCGGACGCCGCGCACGGTATCGAGAGCGGCCTTCAGGTCGTCGTAGACGATATTGCCGACGACGACCGTATCGGCGGCTTCGGCCGCCGCCAGGGCGGTCCCGTAATCGCGAATGCCGCCGCCGTAGAAGACGGACGCTTCGCCCGTCACCCGGCGCACTTCGCGCACGAGCTCAAGATCGCCGTACATGCCGCTGTATTCGACGTATACGATCGGCAGCCGCATCAGCTTGTCGGCCATACGGGCGCAGGCCGCGGCGGCAGCCGCGTCGATCTCCGCCTGCGCTCCGGTCAGGCGCGCGACGGTGGAATCGGGGTTCAGCACGATGTACCCCTCGGCGGCCAGCATATCCCACGGGATGACTTCCCCGAAGCTCTCCAGGCCCGCCCGGTGGTGCCCGGTAATCCATTCCGCCCGATCCGTGTTCAGGATCATCGGAATGAGGTACAGATCGAATCCCGGCACGACCGAATCCAGCGTCGAGATCTCCTGCGCGCAGGGCAGTTCGTAACGCCGAATACGCGACATGAGATCGACCGTGTTGTCGTAGGTGACGCCGCTCGATCCGCCGACCAGAATCGCGTCGCTGCCCGACAGGCAGATCGCGTCCAGATCCTGATCGGACAATTCCCGATCCGGGTCCAGCTTGAAAACATGTCGCCATGTCTCGAATAGGTGACTCAATGCCATTCCTCCATCCGCCTTGTCGGCCTGCCGGCACGGCTCCATCGGGGCGTTCAGGCAGGCTGTTCCAACATAAGTCTATGCTACGTGCAGAGGCGTGTCAATTCTTTGTTCGCATGGAATGCGAACAGTTTGGCACGCCTATTAGGCGAACCAAAAACCGCCCCGGCAGCGGGGCGGTTCGGGGCAGGTTCGGGGTAACGCACGCGGCTTGCGCAGGCCGTCCATGCACGCTGCTTACAGGTCTGCGCGAGCGGCCGTTTCTTCTCCGCGAAGCGCAGCGCGGCGGGCCCGGTACCGGTCATGCAGCGCCAGCAGCGCCGGTGCGGCGAACAGCGCGAACAGGAACAGGTTCGGGTAGCCGTAACGCGGAATCGCGATAAACGGCACGTAGATCAGCGTAAAGTAGGCCAGCACGGCGAGTGGTACGAAAGCGCCGCTCCATTTTCTGCGATACGCCAGCCACATCCCGTAAAGGCCAAGCAGCACGTACGCGGCATGGATCGGGAAATACGGCGCCCACGTCAGGCCCAGGATCGGGCGTTCCCAGTAAGCAATACCGTACAGCCCGCCGAACTTGCCCGCCGTGTAGAAAGCCGCGTATTTGAACGGTTCGTGCATGAACCCGTAGGCGACCATGCGCCCGGCGGCCTGCGCCATCGAGTCGTCGGAACCGCGCATGACGTCACCCCCGTATTCGGGGTATTTGTCGTAGAAGCCGTCCGGCACCTGCCCGAACGCGGTCGAGCCGAGAATCATCGGACTGCCGACCGCTTCGGTAAAAGGAATGAACCGGCCGAACGCCTCGTAGTTGCGTATCCACCACGGCGACATCAACAGGGCGAACACGCCCAGAATGACCGCGGTATAGCCCAGCATTTTGCCGAAAGCATACCGCCGCGCCAACCAGAACAGCCCCGGCACGAGCGGCAGCAGCGCGGCATGCGGCTTGAAATAGCAGAGCGCCGTCCAGAAGACGGCGAACAGCACCCAGTTGAGAACGCCGGGCTTGTCCAGCGCTTTGAACAGCCAGCAGACGCTCAGCATCAGGCACAGCCGGAAGCCCGACTCGGTCAGGATCGAACCGGAGACGAAGTAGTCGGGCAAATAAACAGCGAGCAGCACCGCTGCCGTCATCGCGGTCCGTCCGCTGCCGAATACCCGCCGAGCCAGCACGAACATCAGATACACGCCGAACGCCTGAAAGGCTCCCTGCAGAAGCCGCAGCAAGATGACGCCTCCGGCTTCGCCCGCGATCCATTTGGCGCCGGCCAGCAGCAGCGGAAACAGCGGCATGATGAACGTGGACGGCGCTTCGCCGGTATTATAGGACAGTACGCCCGTCTCCAGCAGCCGGTCGGCGGTCTGGGCGTATTTGACGTCGTCGTCGTTCATCTTCGCGTAGGAGCCGAGCAGCAGCCGGTCGCCGTAGGCGAGCGAAACGATACAGCTTGCGGCAAACACGATCAGGCACAGCAGCAGCAGGCGTCTGCGCGTTTGCGCGGTTTCTTTTTTTAAGGAGAACACCATTACCTTCTTTCCCGCTTCGGCGTCCGGAACGCCCACGCTTTGTTCAAAATGAAGTTATGAATCGGGACGAGTACGATCGACGTGATCTGTCCGTATACGTACCACCAACCGAACACCCGGTCGAACAGGTACAGAATCAGCAGGTTCAGCAGCAGCCCCGCCAGGGACACGACCGTGTACTTGACCAGAACGGAAGCCGAACGCTTGCTTTGCCTGAACGTCCATCTGGCATTGGCGGCGTACGAGAACAGCAGCGACAGCACGAATCCGAGCGTCGAGCCGACCAACGGGCTGCCGTGCCCTTTTTCCACGTAGAGCAGCAGGGTCCCGGTCTGAAGCAGCGTCCCGCCGACCCCGATCACGCCGTACTTGATAAAATCGGGCAGATGGTCGCGCAGAAACGGCGGCAGCAGGCGCAGCAGACTTTGGCCCGGCGTTCGCGTTCTATCGTTCGTCCGCATCCGCCGTCCCTCCTTCGGTCCGTTCCAGCCGGCGTTCCAACTGCTCCATCCGGTGACGCATCAGTCCCAGTTCCTGGGTCAGCGTACGCAGCTTGCGGGAATGATTGGAGAGCGAAGCGGTCATGCTGTACAGGATCAGGAAAATGGCGGAGACGGCAAGCAGGAACACCGCGTTGACCGGCACTTCGATCCCCATGACGTCCGCGATGAAAAAGAAGATCTGCGGGAAAACGGCCACGATTACGCCTGCCGTGCTCAGGAAAATCCACACCAGCGCGTATTTCAGTTCGAGCTTGTAGCGCCGCGTCCGGTTGATGAAGACGGCGAAGACGACGACGCTGAACAGGATCAGCAGCAGCTGCAGCTTGAGGGTAATCATAGCGACTTCGCCCCGCTTCTGCGCAGCGCGTCGATCAGGATCGCCAGCGATACTTTGATCATGTAATAGACCGAGCGCAGGCTGCGGATCGACGAGCGGCCGCCGACCCGTTCGGACATGAGCACGGGCACTTCGACGATCCGGCCGCCGAGGCGCAGCACGTGCACGATCGATTCGGGTTCGGGGTAATCGGTCGGATACTGGGCGGCGAACATCGCCATGATGCTGCGGTTGACCGCCCGGAAGCCCGAGGTGGGATCGGTGACGGTCTGCCCGCTGATCAGACGGATCAGCCCGCTAAAATACCGGATGCCGGCGCGGCGCAGCAAGGTCGACTGGAAGCCTTCCTTCTCGATATAGCGGGAGCCGATCGACAGGTCGGCCCGGCCGCTGAGCAGCGGCTCGATCAGCGCCGGGACGAATTCCGCCCGGTGCTGGCCGTCGCCGTCGAATTGGATCGCGATATCGTAGCCGTGCGCGTACGCGTATTTATAGCCGGTCTGTACGGCTCCGCCGATGCCGAGATTGCAGGGCAGGGTGATGAGGTCCGCCCCGGCGGCGGCGCAGACTTCGGCGGTATCGTCGGTCGAGCCGTCGTTGACGACAAGCGCGGTCAGCCCCTGCTCGCGCAGCGCGATGAGCAGCGGGCCGATGCTTTCGCTTTCGTTAAAAGCGGGAATGATCAATAACACTTTCGGATTAGGCGGCAATGCGCAGTTCCCCTTTGGCCTCTTATAGTCAAATCTGGCGTTAGAACGTCACAAGGAAGCCCGGCCTCGCGGCCGGGCTTCTTGTTTGTGCTATTTTAACGCTTTTCTTCGAGTTCGGCCAGTGCCTTCTTCATATAAGCGGCCAGCGGCTCGCGCATTTCGTCTTTTTGCAGCGCGTAATGGATCGTCGTCTCGATAAAGCCGAGCTTGACACCCACGTCGTGACGCTGTCCTTCGAAGTTGTACGCCAGCACTTCCTGCGTCTCTCCGAGCGTCGCGATCGCGTCCGTCAGCTGGATCTCGCCGCCCGCGCCGGTCGTCTGATGCTCCAGAATATCGAAGATTTCCGGAGTCAGGATGTAACGGCCCATAATAGCCAGGTTCGACGGCGCGTCTTCGCGGTCAGGCTTCTCGACGAGGCCGTTCGCGCGGAAGGTGCGATCTTCGCCTTCCATCGCTTCGCTGTCCACGATGCCGTAACGGAACACGTCTTCCCACGGCACTTCCTGCACGCCGACGACCGAAGCCTGATGCTTGTCGAACACGTCGAGCATCTGCTTGAGGCACGGCGTGTCGGATTCGACGATATCGTCGCCGAGCAGAACGGCAAACGGTTCGTTGCCGATGAACTTGCGGGCGCACCAGATCGCATGGCCGAGACCTTTCGGTTCTTTTTGGCGGATATAATGAATATCGGCCATGTTGGAGGCGTTGCGCACCTCTTCGAGCATCGCCCATTTCTCGTTCTCTTCCAGATTGTGCTCCAGCTCGAACGAAGTGTCGAAATGATCTTCGATAGCGCGCTTTTCTTTGCCCGTCACGATGATGATATCTTCGATGCCCGATTTCACGGCTTCTTCGACGATATACTGAATCGTCGGCTTGTCGACGATCGGCAGCATTTCTTTGGGCATGGCTTTGGTAGCCGGCAGGAAGCGCGTGCCGAGACCGGCTGCCGGAATGATCGCTTTGCGGATTTTCTGTGTATTCATTATAATTCCTCCTAGAAAATGTGGACTTAACTATGTAGGTGAATCCAGGGATCGATTGCATCCGGCCGCGGGGTCCGCTTTGCCGGTTCCGCATAAAAGCGAATGAAATAGGAGCCGACGGTCTTGCCCGGCTGCTCTCATTCTAGACGCGTGAACCGGAAAAAGCCAAATTGTGTCCGGCTTCTCTTGTAGCGGACGTACAAATTGCTTAAAATAAGGGAGTTGCAGCGTTCGCATTCGCGTCCTACATAACCTCGATGTCTATTATTAACCGATAGAGCCGCTTCAAAATCCGAAATGCCGATTGGAGAATACTGAAAACCATGAATTTTTACACATTGATCGCCGCTATCCTCTCGTTTGTCCTCGTCGCCCTGCTGTCGCCGGTCTGGATTCGCACGCTTCGCCGCATCGGCTGGCTGCAGCCGATCCGCAAAGAACTGCCGCCCGATCATCAGGCCAAAAAAGGTACGCCGCTCATGGCGGGCATGGTGTTCATGATCGGCGTGCTTATCTCGCTGATCGCCCAGCCGACGCCGATGATGTGGCTGCTCGCCGCTTCGTTCATCCTGCTCGGCATCGTGGGCTTCAGCGACGATTTCAAAAAAGCCGCTTTCCAGGACCCACAGGGCATTTCGGGCAAAGCCAAACTGGTCATGCAGTTCACGTTCACGATTGCGCTGCTGCTGATCGCGATGAACAGTTTCGGCGTCGAGCCGACGATCGCGTTCCCGGGCGGCTTCGTCTGGACGCTGCCGGCCGCCGTCTACTTCGTGATCATGCTGCTGTTCATCGTCGGCTCGGCCAACGCGATCAACTTCACCGACGGTCTGGACGGCCTGCTGATTATCGTCGCCATTCCGACCTATCTGTTCTTCTTCGTCATCTCGGACGAGCCGGCGATCAAGCTGTTCTCGCTCGTTATGGTCGGCGCGCTGCTCGGATTGTTCCTGTACAACAAATATCCGGCCAAAGCGTTCATGGGCGACACCGGCTCGCTTGCGATCGGCGGCTCGCTGTCGCTGATGGCGGTCATCGAAAAAGTCGAGATTCTCGTCCCGCTGCTGTTCGTCATCTATTTTGCGGAACAGTTCTCGGTCATTATCCAGGTCGCCTACTACAAACGTACCAAAAAGCGGATTTTCCGCATGACGCCGATCCATTACCATTACAGCCTGAAATACGGCTGGAACGAACGCAAAATCGTGGCCGTATTCGGAAACGTCTCGTGGCTCGGAGCGTTCTTGAGCTGGTTGATCTGGTATTTGTGGATGTAAGCTTGGACTATAAAAGACCTGCTGCCTTTCGAGAGGCAGCAGGTCTTTTTGCAATACGCGTTGATTAGGAAGTAGGGAATTCAAATAAAAAGAACGGATATCGGCAAAATGCCGAAACCCGTTCTTTTCCTTATTTTAATAAGCATTACGATCCGTCAACATCTTGTACACCGTAATGAACACGAGCCGAATGTCGAACAGAAGCGTCCAGTTCTCGATATAAAACAAATCGTATTCGATCCGCTTCTCGATCGACGTGTCGCCCCGCAGCCCGGCGCACTGGGCGTATCCGGTAATGCCGGGATGCACGTGATGCTTCAGCATGTAATTCGGTATCCGTTCGCGGAACAACTCCACGTAATGCGGCCGTTCCGGCCGGGGTCCGACGACGCTCATCTGTCCCAGCAGCACGTTGAAAAACTGCGGCAGCTCGTCCAGGCTGGTGCGGCGGATGAACGTGCCGAATTTGGTGCGGCGCGGATCGTTCTCCGTCGTCCAGCCCGTATCTTCGTCATCGGATACCTGAGCCTGCATCGAGCGGAACTTGTACATCTGAAAAGTCCGCCGGTTGAACCCGACCCGCTCCTGCTTGAAAATGACCGGCCCGGGCGAAGTCAGCTTCACTCCGATCGCCACCGCCAGCATGATCGGCGACGTCAGGATGACCGCGATTGCCGCGAACACGACGTCGAACAGCCTTTTGAAAAAGCGGTTGGCGGCCAGATCGAGCGGCACTTCGCGCACGTTGATCAGCGGCATGCCGGCAAAATTGTCGAACACGGGACGGGTCGGCAAAAAGTCGTAATAGTCCGGAACGATCATCGTATGTACGCCGGCCCGCTCGCAGATCTCCATCAGTTCCGGATACCGGTCCGAATGGCCGTACGGCATCGCCAGAATGACTTCGTCGATAATGCGGAAGCGATCGAGCATCGCCTGCAAATCGTCCAGTTTGCCGAGCACTTCGGGGTATTCGGTCTGCCCTTTTTTCCAATCCAGCTCGTCGTCCAGAAACCCGACCACGTCGTACCCGAGTTCCGGATGATGCTGAAGATTCAGATAGAACCGCCGACCGAGCGCTCCCGCGCCCACGATCAGCATGTACTGCTTGTTATAGCCGCGGCGCCGCATCGTTCGCAGCACCTGCTTGACGACATAGCGATACAGCACGATAAGTACGACGCTCAGCGCCATGTAGAGGAATAAGTAGGAACGCGAAATATTGATTTCTTTGGCAAAATACATCGTGCCGAGCAGCAGGAAAAAACCGATGACGTGCGTCTGCACGACCCGAATGAAATCGTCCGCGAACCGTTTGCGCCGCTTGGGCGAATACAGGCCGCTGATCAGCCCGGTGAGCAGCGCGATCGCGCCGTACACGAGACTCCAGACGAGGTAATACTTGATCGGAATCGGATAGACGAAGCCGAACAACCCGCTCTCAAACCGCAGCCACCAGGCAAGCAGAAACGACGCCTGAATGACCGCCATGTCGGCGACCATGTAGACCTGGGTCAGAAATTGCTGATTTTTGCGGAGCATGCTTCACCTCGACCCGGCAGAGCCGAACTTTCTCCCCCGCCCGGAGGCGGAGCCTGCGTATCCTTGACCGGACGCAGCCGGTTGCGCACGAGCGTCATCGCAAACTTCACTCCGATCCCCGTGTAAATGAATCCGTTGACCGGCCAGGCGTATTTTTCCCGGTAATGTTTGCGGTAGAACAAGATCATCGCCCGATGGAACTCGTACAGCAGCTTGACCGGCCGACGCTTGCTGCTGGCGCCTTTGTAATGCAGGATGAACGTCCGCGGATAATACAGGATCGCCCAACCGGCCTGCTTGATACGGTAGCACCAGTCCAGGTCTTCGCCGTACATGAAAAAGTTCTCGTCCAGCATGCCGACTTCCCGAATCGCTTCCGCGCGCACGAGCATGAAAGCTCCGACCAGACAGTCTACCGCGTGTTCTTCGTCCGGGTCCAGGTAGCTCAGCTGGTACTGGTTGTACTTCGGCTTGTCCGGGAACATCTTGGATACGCCGAACATGTAATAGAACGAAGCGGACGGCGTCGGCAGCCCCCGCTTGCACGTCTTGTCGAGCGATCCGTCGGCCAGCAGCACTTTGCAGCCTGCCGCGCCCGCGTGCGGATTCTCGTCCATGTAAGTCACCATCGTCTGCAGCGTATCGGATTGAATGACCGTATCCGAATTGAGCAGCAGTACGTAGCGGCCTCTGGCGATCTTCATGCCCTGATTGTTGGCTTTGGCAAACCCGACATTCTCCCGGTTGGCAATAAGCGGGATAGAAGGGAAAGTACGCGACAGGACCTCGACCGAGTTATCGGACGAGTTGTTGTCGATCAGAATGATTTCGTAGCGGTAGCGGGTTTGCGAAGCAAACACCGAACGGATGCAGTCTGTCGTCAGCTGGCACGTATTATAGTTGAGAATCAGTATACTTACGTCCATGATCTGATTACGCTCCTGACAAATGTAATGATAAATATCTATGTGGTCAAAAAAAGACGAACGAAAAAAAGACCTCCAGATTCCTCTATACAGAGTACCACAGAGATCGCAGGAATGGAACTTTGGATTCGGTTAAGGAAAGACTTGGAAGTGTTCCCCATGAACTTCATAACGGCCCCGATTTAAATATAACCGCTCAGAATCAGCAGGCGAAACAGCCTGTTCTCCAGAGCGGACTGGCGGTACAGCTTGGAGCTTCTCAGGTAAGCCGCGCGCTGCCCCGGAGTCGTCCGCGGCGCGATGAAGGCTTCCAGCTGCCGCAGCTTCTCGGAATCGCCGAGCTGCCCGCCATACAGACGATGAAATTCCCTGGCCTGCGCGACCAGCTTGTGCGCCCCCCGATGCTTGCGGAAGCTGCCCCATTTTTTCTTAAGCTTGCCGAGCGCCGACACTTCGCCGCCGACCGCGTTGCCGCCGTGCTGCCGATACAGGATCGAAGGCTGCGGATCGTAGATCGCTTCCCCGAACGCGGACACGCACAGATACAACCACCAGTCGTGCATGAGCACTTTGTCCGTTTGCGGCATATGCTCCCGAATCAGCTGCAGCGCCGCGCGGTTGAACGTGACGGTGGCGCCGACCGCGATGTTCTGCACGAGCGCGTTATAAAAAGCGGCTTCCCGCTGCGGCCGCTCCGGCCATTGTCCCAGCGGATTCAAGTCCGCGTCGGCCAGCTGCGTCGACGTGAACACCATCGCCGGAACGCCGGCCTTCACGTTGGACAGACGACCTGCCGCCCGCTCCATTTTGTCCGGCAGCCAGACGTCGTCCTGATCGCAGAAGCAGAAGTAGTCGGCCGTCTCATCCGCTTGGCGAATCAGTTCGAAAAAGCTCGGGATAACGCCTATGTTCTCGCCTTTTTCCAAAAAGACGGTATGGGATTCCGACGCCCGATACCGTTCGACGATCGCGGCCGTTGCGTCGGACGAACCGTCGTCGCGAACGCGAAGCGACCATTCCCCATGCCCCTGCCCGGACAAACTGTTCAACTGCGCCTGGATATAGCTCTCCCCGTTATAGGCGGACAGCAGCACTTGGACTCTGTTCATCGTTCACCCTCATTTGAAGCCTGTTGTTTAAAAAAGACGGCCTTCCACAACTTTCAAAACATCTCCGAACGTCTTGAATTCATTGAGGGCTTTGCCATCCAATTTGATGCCGAACTTATCTTCAATGAATGCTTCCAAGGCCACTTTGGTCAAAGAGTCCCAGTCTTCCAAGTCGTTCAATTCCGTAGACTCGTTAACTGTTCCCGATTCGACCATGACGATTTCTTCAAACTCGGAAATAAATGCTTGCTTGTCCATGATTATTCCCCCAAATTTGTATTATTTAAAATTCAAGCGGATATCGCAGGCGCCCCAAGAATATCCTACGCCAAATCCAAGCAGCATCACTTTTTGACCGTTTCCGACTTTGCCTTCTTCATAGCCCCTGATCAACGCTATAGGGATCGACGAAGAAACCGTATTGCCACAGTCGGCAAATTCGATTGAAAATTTTTCTTTGGGAATATCGAGTTTTCTTCGAAGGGTCTCCAGCATATATTGGTTCGCCTGATGAAAAACAAAATATCCGTAAGAATCCAGCGTTTCTCCCGTCTTATCCATCAAGGCTTGAACAGTAGACGGTACCCGCAACACGGCGAAATTGAAAATTTCCGCCCCATTCATGTAAAGGTTGTTTTTGGATCTGACGTTGCCTACGGAATCTTCATGCTCTTCCGCAGTCAAAGACGTCATCGGTTGCCGCAACCCTCCAGCAGGCACGATCAGATGCTCGGCCCCAGATCCATCCGTACCAAACACAAAAGGACCAATCGATAACTCTTCAACTTCTTCTGCCGCTATTAGAGTAGCCGCTGCCGCATCGCCGAAAAGCAGTTTTACATTGCGGTCTTTAGGATGAATATATTTGCTATAGGTATCCGAGGTGATAAACAATACATTTTTCGCCATTCCCGTTTCAATCAAGCCTTTCGCAAGAGAAAGACCGTAAATATAACCGGAACAACCCAGGTTAATATCCAATGCTCCGCACGACATTGGCAGCCCCAAACGCTCCTGAAGCAAACAGGCCGTGGTTGGCAAATAATAATCCGGCGATTGCGTACAATAAATCAAATAGTCGATTTCTTCCGGAACACATTTCCCCGAATCGAATAACTTTTGAACAGCCCGCACAGCCAAATCGGAAGCAAACTCTTCTTTTCCCGCGATATGTTTTACGTTGATCCCAATTTTCTTGGTCATTCTGTCGTTAGGGTCGTTGTAATCCGTTCCTTCCGGAAAGTAGTAATCTATAGCCTTGATATAACTCGCTGGCATGTCATTCCCTCCGATCGCATTCGATTTATCGATGACGGAACAAGGATTACAAGTTCATTTTCATTTTATCAAAAAAGGTTCTGATCTACCAGATCCATCCTGTCGACTCTGTTCATCGTTCACCCTCATTGCTTGGCTTGTGTTATAAAACGCTTCAATCCGTCCCGCCAATGCGGCAGGTCTTCGAGATCGTTGGCGCGGATCGCCGTGTGGTCCATCACCGAGTACGCCGGGCGCTTGGCCGGACGGGGAAACTGCTCCGTCGTGACCGGCAGCACATCGACTTCAAGGCCGGCTTCCGCAAATATCGCTTCCGCGAACTCATGCCAGGAACAATGTCCGGCATTCGAAGCATGGTAAAAGCCGTATTTTTCCGTTTGGATCAGCTGCAGCAGGAAGACGGCCAGATCCACCGTATACGTCGGCGAGCCCACTTGGTCATGCACCACGCTCACGCTGTCACGGTCCGCTCCCAGCTTCAGCATCGTTTTGACGAAGCTGCTGCCGTGCGGCCCGTACACCCACGAAGTTCTCACGATAAAATATTTCGAGCTGAGCGACTGGGTCAGCACTTCGCCCGCCCGCTTGCTCTCGCCGTAGACGGTCTGCGGAGCCGTGTTGTCGTATTCCCGGTACGGGCGATCGGCCTGTCCGTCGAACACGTAGTCCGTGCTGATATAGACGAACTTGGCTCCGGCCTGTTCGGCGGCGACGGCCAGATTGCGCGTTCCGGCGGCGTTGACGCGATAAGCGCCGTCCGCGTCTTCTTCCGCCGCATCGACAGCCGTGTAGGCGGCGCAGTGAATGATGACTTCCGGCATAAAATCGCCGATCACTTCGTCGCACTGCCGCGGGTCGACGATGTCCAGCTCGGCGCGGCCGCAGCCTCGGACTTCATGGCCTTCCTGCTTCAGCAAAGCCACGACGTCGCTGCCGAGCTGTCCGTTCGCTCCGGTAACGAGCACCTTCATTGCGATTCTCCGAGGCGTTCGCCGTACTGCTGGGCATAATATTGTTCGTATTCGCCGGATTGAATCCGGGTCCACCATTCTTGGTTGTCCAGGTACCAGGCGATCGTCTCGCGAATGCCGGTCTCGAAATTATGTTTCGGCTTCCAGCCGAGTTCGTTCGTGATCTTCGCCGGGTCGATGCCGTAGCGGCGGTCGTGGCCCGGACGGTCCTGCACGTACGTAATCAGCGATTCCGGCTTGCCGAGCTGTTCCAGAATCGTGCGGATAATATGCAGATTGGTCCGTTCGTTGTTGCCGCCGATGTTATACACTTCGCCGTTTACCCCTTCGTGAATGACGAGGTCGATCGCGCTGCAGTGGTCTTCCACGTACAGCCAATCCCGGATGTTGAGGCCGTCGCCGTATACCGGCAGCGGCTGGTCGTTCAGCGCTTTGGAAATAATGAGCGGGATCAGCTTCTCCGGGAATTGGTACGGGCCGTAATTGTTGGAGCAGCGCGTAATATTGACCGGGAGTCCGAACGTCTCGTGATAAGCGCGCACAAGTAGGTCGCCGCCCGCTTTGGAAGCGGAGTAAGGACTGTTCGGCGTCAGCGGCGTTTCTTCCGTGAACAGGCCGGTCTCGCCGAGCGTTCCGTACACTTCGTCGGTGGACACCTGCACGAATTTGGTCACGTTATGCTTTTTGGCCGCGTCGAGCAGCACCTGGGTGCCGAGCACGTTCGTCTTCACGAACACGTCCGGTTCCAGAATACTGCGATCCACATGCGATTCCGCCGCAAAGTTGACGACGATGTCGACGCCCTGCCCGATCAGCTCGTCCATCTTGGCCGCATCGCAGATGTCGGCTTTGACAAACGTATGCTTGGGATTCTTCTCAATGGCCTTGAGGTTCTCCAGGTTGCCTGCATAAGTGAGCGCATCCACGTTGACGATTTCGTACTCGGGATGCTGCTGAAGCATGTACAGAACGAAGTTGCTGCCGATAAAGCCGGCTCCGCCGGTAATGAGTAGTTTCATAAGTTAGTTGCCTCCTGTTCTCGTGTAAAAAGCTCTCCTTGCGGAGAGCCCTGTATCTTATTCGAAGTTCAGTTCCGCGTCTTGCAGCAGCGGATGCTTTTGATCTTTTTCCGACAGAACCGGATCCGACGTCGGCCAATCGATGCCAAGTGCCGGATCGTTCCACAGGATGCCCCGATCGTGCTCCGGCGAGTAATACTCGTCGACTTTGTACATGACCTGGGTGTTGGGAACCAACGTGCAGAAGCCGTGCGCGAACCCTTTCGGGACGAGCAGTTGGCGATGATTGTATTCGCTTAAGATAAACCCTTCCCATTGGCCGAAAGTCGGCGACCCGCGGCGGATATCGACGATGACATCGTAGATTGCACCCGATATAACTCTTAAAATTTTAGTTTGTGCTTTAGGATTCATTTGATAATGAAGCCCTCTCAGTACTCCTGCTTCTGCAGACAATGACTGATTGTCTTGTACAAATTCGTAGTGGATGCCCTCATGTTGTAATTGAACTTGATTGAAGCTCTCCATAAAAAAGCCGCGTTGGTCTCCATGTACGACTGGCTCGATAATCGCTGCTCCCTGAAGTTTTAAAGGAGTTACCTTCATTGGTTGCTCCTCCTAACTTAAAGTTTAAGTTTACCGAACTCTGTTCCGAACACCATTTCTTTAGCCAATTCATTTGCTCGAGCCAATGAAGGATGCGTGCCTGCATCGGTCCACCATCCTTCAAGCACATCATACGTGAGTTGGCCATTTTGAATATAAGCATTATTTACATCGGTAATTTCCAGCTCTCCACGCTCCGAAGGTTTAAGCGTTTTGATAATATCGAATACAGTATGGTCGAACATATAAATGCCTGTAACCGCATAGCTGCTTCTAGGCTGCTTAGGTTTTTCTTCAATCGAAATGATTTGATTGCCTTTTATCTCAGGTACTCCAAATCGAGTCGGATCATGAACTTCCTGAATCAAAATCTTGGCTCCAAGAATTTGTTCACGGAAGTTATTTACGTACGGAGTAATATCGTCTTCAAATACATTATCACCTAAAATAACAACCATTTGATCTTGACCCACAAATTGTTCGGCAAGATTAAGGGCTTGAGCGATACCTCCTGCTTCATCTTGTACTTTGTAAGTGAAGCAAACTCCCATTTCACTCCCACTTCCAAGAAGATTAACGACGTCTCCCATATGATCTTTACCTGTAACAATCAAAATATCCTGAATACCTGCTTTTCTAAGCTTATAAACCGAGTGGAAGATCATCGGATACTTTCCAACGGGTAGCAAATGCTTGTTTGTTACTTTTGTTAAGGGATAAAGTCGTGACCCTGTTCCTCCAGCTAAAATAACACCTTTCATTTGTAGCCACTCCTTTACTCTACTTTATTCATTTGGTCTTGATAATGAACTTGGACAACAAAAACGAAAGAGGAATTGTAACTATGACAGAAATAATAGGGACTATAATCTCAGAGATGTATAAATAATCAACAAGCACATATAAAAGCAACAAATTAATCGCATACTGTACCAAATAAACGATAGGGAATTGAATAAAACTTTTAAAAGTAACATTTGTTTTGAAAACAAATTTCACGTTCAAACCATAAGAAATAAAAATCCCACATACATATGAAATGGTGTAAGCAACTCTATAATCCAAAAAATTCAATAAAATCAAGTAAATAATGTAGGTTGCAAGAGTATTTAAGCCTCCACTAATTAAAAAACGTAAAAACTCTTTATTTGTAAGTTTCGTCCACAATATATGCCGGCCGTTTTCTACTCTCATCCAAGATCCTCCATAAATATTCCCCGATTATTCCTAACATCACCATAATAATTCCGAGAAGAAAAGTAATCAAAGCAATAATTGTAGACCACCCTTGAAGTTGAATAGCTCCTACAAAAAAATTGATCACTATGAATACTCCGTAGAAAAAACTCAGCATAGCGGTAATGATGCCTAATACCGACATAAATCGAATGGGTGTATATGAGAAACTTACAAACGAATCTACAAACAACTTCACTTTTTTCGCTAAAGTCCATCTGGATTTTCCGAGTTTGCGTTCCTGTCTGATATAGGGAATGGTTTCCCGTTCATGACCAAGCCAATAAATCAAGCTCATGACGTTTGTATTCTTCTCTTCCATATGCAGAACCTCTGAAGCGATTTGCTGATCGATAAGTAAAAAGTCGAACCCGCCTTTAGGGTAATCTTTTAAAGCGTACTTTTCTAAAAGATAGTAATAAGTATTCGCAAATAACTTCTGGGAAAAAGACTCTTCTCGATCTTCTCGCGTAGCCAAGATAACTTTCTTCCCGTTTTTCCAATGTTCAATCATTTCTACGAAAAGTTCTGGAGGATCCTGAAGGTCCGCTGCAATAATACCAATGCAGTTCCCCGTAGCATGCTGTAAGCCTGCCTGTATAGCCGACATAGACCCAAAATTACGGCTAAGTTTGATCACTTTAATTCTCGAGTCGCGATCACGCTGTTCCAAAAGCAACTGAAGCGATTTATCCTTGGAACCGTCATCAACAAAAATCAATTCCAGGTCCCATGCCGGAAGAAGTTCCTGTAAGCTTTGTAACCGTGGAACGGTAAACGGAATATTCAATTCGTTAAAATAAACGGGCACTACGATGGAAAGTTTAAGTCGGTCTGTATTCATTGATAGCCTCCGCCACGTACTCGATATCCGACCACTCCATTACAGGGCTCAATGGAATACTTACCACTTCAGAATGAATAAGCTCGGATACTGGATAGCTGCATGCATTCAATTCTTCATAAGCCTTCTGCTTATGTGGCGGAACCGGATAATGGATCATTGTTTGTATTCCTTTTTCTTCCATGAAAGTAATAAAAGCAGATCGGTTCTGCACTCTCACAACATAAACGTGCCAAACATGTCCTTCACTTGTCTGGCTATGTGGAAGCAAAACAGCTTCATTTTTGATCTCACGATTGTAGTACTCCGCAATTCGCCTTCTATAGTTATTTTCTTCATCAAGATTATTTAATTTAGCTAATAATATAGGAGCTTGCAGTTCATCCAATCTACTATTATAACCTTTATAAACATTATGGTACTTTTTCTCCGATCCATAGTTCCGCAGTGCTGCTAGCTTGGCGTAGAGCTCAGAATCGTTAGTCGTAATAGCTCCAGCGTCCCCTAATGCCCCCAAATTCTTCCCCGGGTAAAAACTGAATGCTGCTGCATCGCCAAGCCTACCGACCTTTTCACCTTGGTAAAAAGCACCATGCGCTTGCGCACAGTCTTCGATTATTTTCAATCCGTGACGTCGAGCTATATCCTGAATCGGCTTCATATCACAAACCTGTCCATATAAGTGAACGACCATGATAGCCTTTGTTCGACTGGTGATTTTTCTCTCGATTTCCTCGGGGTTGATATTATAAGTTGAAATGTCGGGTTCTACTAAAACCGGAGTAGCTCCATTGGCAGAAACCGCCAATATAGACGCTATATATGTGTTGGATGGAACAATGACTTCGTCTCCTGCTCCTATGCCATAGGCATGAATGATCAATTCAAGCGCATCCAATCCATTGGCCACGCCTAGGCAATGCTCCGTACCGCAATAATCGGCAAACGCCTCCTCAAAACGCTTTACTTCCTGCCCGAGTATATACCATCCGGATTCAATGACCTTACGTACACCCGCTTCAATAGCTTCTTGATAACGCAGGTTGATTTTTTTGAGATCCAAAAAGGGAATCATAATTGTGCCCACCTTATAAATAATAGGATTTCACTTCACTTCATTCCATTTACAATTGGACAATTTCCCCATTTAAAATCTTATACTTTGTTTGACAAGAAACACAAACGAATTCATCATTCAGTTTTTCTCCACAATTGCAAATATAATTCTTGAAAACGGCTGGATTCCCATACCAAAGCGTATTTTTTGGTATGTCTTTTGTAACAACCGCTCCAGCCCCAATCATACAATAATCATTAAGGGTAACTCCTCCAACTATAGTTGCATTTGCTCCGATAGAGACCCCTTTTTTCAATACCGTTTTAAGAAATTGATCAGGATATTGTTTAGAACGAGGCCGTATGTCATTGGTAAAAGTTACATTTGGACCTATAAACACATCGTCCTCAATGGTGATGCCGTCCCAAATATAAACTCCTGATTTGACGGTCACTCGGTCTCCGAGACGTACGTCATTTTCAATGAAAGTATGATCATTGATATTACAGTCTTCCCCGATTACCGCGCCCGGAAGAATATGAGAAAATGCCCAAATGCGTGTTTTTTCACCGATCTGATCGCTTTCGACGATTGCTTTCTCATGCTTAAAATAATTACTCATTTGCCATACACCTCTTTAAAAACTTCGTAATTCCGAATGTAATCATCGGCATCATAAAGCTCGGAAGCAAGGACAAGTAAAACACAGTCTTCAGAAAAGTCATACATTTCATGCCAATCTTCCGGTTCCAATAAAAGAATTTTGTTAGGGGAATCTAACACAACATCTTCCTCCCGAATCGTATTATTCAAAAACACTGTACAGCTTCCCGAAACGCTTATGAGAGCTTGTCTGGTTTTGTAGTGAGCATGAAAACCACGCCGAATTCCAGGTAACGTTTTATAAATGTAAAAGACTCTCTTAATAGAAAACGGAATATTTTTATTTTCTTCAAGGACAGTGAGCAGGCCTCTCTCATCGCCATTTTCCTTGACCGTAATCAACCGACTCCCGTTTTGTTCATCATTCAATTCCATATTGCCCTCCTAGGTTTAGAACCAATTTATTCTACCCGTTGTACTGTCTAAAAGGAAAGAAGCGCCAAACATAAGCATTATGAATATTAACGCCGCAATTACATGAATACAACCTTTTCTTATTGTAACCGATTTTTTTTGCTCTAATAAAAAGTGGAAAGCTTTTTCTAAGTAAAGACCAGCAAAAGGTAACAGCAATAAAAAAACTGGATAACCAAATCGCGATTCTACAACTGTAGTTCCTATAAAAGCCAAGTACATAATAGAAAAAATAAGAAGAGAAATAAATTTGAATGCAGCTTCTTTCTCATATTCTTTTCTTTTTTTCACAGCATTATAAATTCCAGAAAAGCAAATGAACCAAAAGATATAAAGAAAGATTGAGCCTATTATACGACTCAATGGGTAAAAGTCATTGATATAAGTATCAATATATCCCCAATCAAGTGCACTAAATATATGAATTACATATACAAAAATAAATTTGAGTGGGTTATCAAGCAATAAACCATAAATACTCATATCAGGATCTACTGTAAATGGTACTGAAAATATTAATTGTGCTTTTTCATCAGGAATAATTACTGTTCCATATTTGAGATATGTAGCTGCTAGCTTACTTTGAAAAGCATAAAGATCTTGATGAACCAAAAATGACCACTCATTAAACTGCTTAACGTTATTATAAATTTGAGGGAAGAACATTACAGGTATAAAGAGTGCCCCTATGATTAAAGAAGAAATTTTGACTTTTCTGAATAAGTACCACTTCAAAAGAATTACGATAATCATCGGAAAGATAAATATTAAAGAAGAAGGACGTATCATTATAGCCATCCCCATAAATATAAAGGATAAGATAAAAGTTTTATTCTTATCCATATCGCCTGATAAAAGTTTTAAGAGCGCTAGTATCACAAAACATGTTGCAAAAATATCTGTAAGAAGAAGAGTTGTAGCTTGAATTAAATACGGATTTAAAAACCCGAAAAATATAACAGCCCAAAATCCAAATGCTTTTTTTTGTCCAAAGAAGGTTTTTGCTACCTTATAAACTGTGTATAGATATATAAAATACTGCGAAAAAATAACAATTATTTTAACACTGCTCACTTGATAATCTGTAAATAAACTTAAAACCGCAATGATTAGTGGATAGAAATATGTTCTTAAAGATTCGTTTACATTGAACAATCCTGTTCCTGTAACATGCTTTCCAACATAATAATATCCGACTTCGTCGTAAAAGAGCGTTGAAAAATTTTGCTTAAAATATATTGAAAAAATAATTAGTGAAATTGCTGTTACACTAAATGCAAGAAGTGCTCTACTCCAATTTTGCAACATTTTTCCCCCTCCAGTATGCATCACTATCACTAATCAAGTATTCTTTATTTCATTGGTCTAAACTTAATAAAGTTTGTATAAAGAACAGAATTAAATATAATTATTTATAAAATTCAATGCTTTTCAGTGTAATTGTTGAGTTATCTGGAGGATCGATCCTCATGCTTTTCACTTCTCTCATAAGTCTCTGTCTATCACAGTAAATTACATTCACTCCTTTCTTGAGCAACACAGTGCCATTAAACCGTCCACTATACATCCCTTCTTCTTCCGCTAAAAATAATTGCAGGTCACCTTCAGTATCTGATTCAATAATGAGACGAATATAGTCGAAAGAGTCTTTTTCAGCAACTGTATTTAACGAGAACGATGCTTGAGGATCAGCATCTGTCGAGACTATCTTTATCCCTTTAGATGTTTCCTTGAATTCTCTCATAGCATAGTTGTACGTCATATTTGTAAAGCCAATATGTGAGAAAGCTGATTTCTCTATTTTTCTTTCAGGATCGTTCACTAAATTTAAAGCATAGTTAGAAGGATCTTCGGAAAGCTTTACAATAATCATTTCTTTTTTTACTGCTACAGACCCCGAAGCAGGCCAACTAGGCATATCTAAAGATAGCTTTTTACCTTCTTCAATTTGTACAGATGAAGGTTCTAAAAACTCATATCCCAAAGAGTTCATAAAATTCCGCATACGTATAGGATTTCCTCCATCCCATTCAAAAAACGAATACCCAAGTACTTCCTGTTTAATAATATTAGGTCTAGCTTCTTGGGTGTGCTGACCGATATATACAACTGGATAAGTTGAATTCTCATCAGCCGCTAAAGTAGAGATTCTGTCATTAAGTTGTGCAGCTAAACCTTTATCTTCTTCATAGCGATTATAGTCACTATAAAATAAACGAGAAACTGCTAGAGATTGATAAAAACTTCCCCATAATACGAGTAAAATTAGAAGGAATTTTAACCCTTTATTTTTAACTGAACAGTATAATAAAAACCAAGCAATTGCTACGAACAAGGAAAAATTTAAGTTCACACGTATAGGGACGGGAGCTCCTAATAAAATCGGCATGAGAAAAGGTGTAGCTGCGAGGACTAAAACGAGAAGCAATACAACCGTATTTTTCCCTCTATTCTCTTTATCAGAAAAAAATTTATATATATAAATCATCAGTACAATCAGGCTGAAAATGAACCCGAAAAGAATCATTAGACTTCCATAAACAATATCTCCGACAACAATTTGTTTAAAATTGCTTAATAACTTTAATATGGATCCACCTATGTCATTGACGTTCCATGCAAAGAAATTCGAAATATAACCTGAAGGTGGAATATAAAATCCAATGATTTTATCAATCAATTTGTACATTACCAAACTCATAATCCCTACTAATGAAAATTTAAATACGTAAACAACTACTTCTTTCACATTTATTTTCACATCATCTTTTTGACTTGAAACTGCATGGATTAAAAAGCTAGCTATCATTCCCAATATAAAAACGGGTAAAAAAGATTGATAAATAGAAATACACAACATTAAAAAAACAATCCCTGTTAATATGTACGATTTCCCGGAATTTTTCACAAGGCCTTTAAAAACTAGCACTACAGAAAGTGAAGTAAGAATCCATCCTATCCCTAGTTCAAAATTCATTATAGAAAAACCCATGTTTTCCGCATACGCTGGAAAAGTAAAAAATAAAAGAATAGCAAGCAATGAGGAAGCTGCATATTTTTTTTTGTCAATGTTCTCCGATAAAACGCTATTAAGCTGGTAAGCCCATATTAATCCACTTACTGCCAAGCAAAAAACGCCTAAAAAAGCCGCAGTAATAGAATTAACATACCAATAGTTAAAAAACCATTTTATTAAAATTATACCAAACCTACCTTGACTCACCCAATCGTTACTTATAGAATCAGAAAACATTGCTTTTTCTTCGTCTATTGAAAGGGTCAACTGGGTTAACGGGATTCTATAGGCTAAAAAAGAGAAAAAGAGAAAAGGGATAATAAAAATCGAATTTTCTTTAACAAAATTATAGAAAAGGATGGATTCCTTCTTTATCCAGTTTTCATTTAAAATTTTAAGCATTTTGTCCCCCTAAAACAGTTAGAATAACTATTATTTCATTTGTTACTTCTACTCACTAATAATAGACGCTTGATCCCAAAAACTTAAAAATCAAGCGTCTATTCTCGATCATTTTCTTTTATTTAAACTCCGCATTTCTTCTACAGCATCCTTTGTAGCTTGTAAATAAGCATATCCGTACTTTTTATCCGGTTCAAGATATGTGCCTTCTCCCCACTCATTCCATGCATTTATGAATACCAATTCATCGTCCAAATCCATACGCTCTTTCTCTTCTAACATTACATCTTTCAACCATCTTTTGTAGAGTGCTGGAGTAGCTCCATGAAAAATCATGCCTTTATTATTCCTTCTTGCTGTATTATCCCACATTGGCATTACTGCACGATATAATTTAGGATAATTATAGTTGAAATATTTCTGATTCTCTACAAGATCTTTGTAATCAAAAATTTCACCTGCAAAGTCTGTTCGTGCATAGCTCAAATCTGGAGTAATATTTTTCGAATTTGTATACAAAGTTCCTGGATGAAATTCTGAGAGGGCATCATAACCCAGTGATAACAAATCGGTTTCTACCATATTTTCTTTAACTGCTATCAGATAAAGTTCACCTGCTCCATTTTTAAGGCAAAATTCTCTCCAGTATTGTATAACAATTTCAGGCTCGGGCATTAACGAAGGTCTGTAAATTGTTAACACTTTTTTGTTCTGAACCTCAATATAACGTGGATCCTTTAAGAAGCGTATCATATCATGAATTACATTTTTATAACTGTCTACGGTTTTGGGCTGCTCCATTAAAATTCCTGAATTAGTTCCGTCGAAACGTTTTGTCCAATTCTCATTTGCCCAGCACAATGAGAAAGGAAAATCAAGACTCTTATCCTCCAAAAACATTTCTATAGGTTTTTCCAACAACCTTTCACCATCAAACCAGTAATAATAAAAAGAAAAACCGTAGACCCCATACATTTTAGCTAACTCGATTTGCCGCTCCATATTCTCCCTCAACCGTAAATCATAGAAACCAAGCTCTCCAGGTAAACGAGGCTGATAGTGTCCAATGTACTGCGGAACAGCACGTGCTACATTGTCCCATTCAGTAACACCTTTTCCCCACCAAATTTCATTATGCTTATCCGGATGAAACTGAGTAAGATAATAAGCGATTATCTTACTGTCTTGGTTCTCTCTTACGTAAGGTTCTTTTGTGATCGGCACATGATTATTTAAATCTTTATTCGGAATACTCAAAACTTGTTCGATATAATCGGTTTGAATCTTACGCTGCTCCGGTAACACACTGTCATTTTCCAATTCATTTTTAGAACTCTCCATTTTGACTGTAGGGTTATAGGAGAGCATTTCAGGGAAATAACGAGATTTAAAGTTAACCATCATTTTTGTTTTCAAATCATCCGGAAGTAAAGGCATATTCCAAAAGATGTTTTTTAAGACTTGATAGCTTTTCTTTTCTTGAATATACGGCTTTGCCTCATCAACTACTTTCAAATCATTCATGAAGGGTTCTAATTGATTTTCTGATGCTTCAGATTTTTGTAACATTGGTTTAGCGTAATTATTATTAAAGGCCAAATTGAATGTTAGTTCGGCAACTCGCTGCCAAGTGTTTTCTAAAGCTTCTTTTTCCAATACATTAAGATAAGTTGCATCTTTTCTTAAATCAAGGGACCTTTGAACTTGTTCAATAAACTCATCTTGTTGATGCGCTATTAAACAAGAATCATATTTCAAACATTCAGGCAAAGCATAAGTAACTATAGGTTTTTTCAAAGCCATATATTCAAAAATCTTTACCGGTGAAACGGATTTTGTAATATCATTTAAAAGAAATGGAAGAATAGCAATATCATAAAATACAGCATATCGATTTAATTCTTCGTATGGCTTTGAACCGATGAAATGAATATTTTCTAAATTCAAAATTCCGCTGTGTTGTAACGAATCGTCATGTTCGTAACCGATTATCAACACGCTAAACCTTTGATCAGAAGCCAATTTGGCTAATACTTCATAGTCGATCCACTGTGCCAACGCTCCATGGTACCCTATAATTACTTTTCCACTTTCCACTATTTCTCTGATATCAGCAGGACAAACAGCTTTATCCTTAGTAATTGCCCAATGACTCAAGTCTACTCCGTTAGTAATGACTTCCATATTTTTATCTCTGTAAGGTTTAACTTGGTCGAATAATTTATCTGATGTTGCAATAACCGTAATCTCTTCATTTCTCATCGTATAGTCATGTCTTTCTAGGACAAATTGAGGTATGCTGCCTGTGATTTGCGGCGTAATCTCATCAATATACTCATATACAATTTTATATCCTTTATTCAAGAAAGCTTCCAATTCTTCTTTAGTTGTTGCTAGGTCTATGGACTGTAACCGAATGACGCGTTTTTCACTTCTCTGATCCAAAAATTCAAATAATCTTCTTTTCACTTCATAGTTATCTAAATTAATGATGCAAAGAGTCGGAGTTATAAATTTATAGATTTCAATATCTTTATCAACTAGTGGATGGGCTCCATAGAAAGATATGCCTCCCAATCCTCCAGCTTGTAAGGATAGATGTTGGAACCTTTGAAACAATGGAGTATGCCATCCCATAGGAACATGGAAAATATCAATGAAATCATGAGGGGTGTTCTCTACCCAGTTTTTGATTTGCTCCCATGCATCTCCTTTATCTAAGGATTCTGCAATTTCATTCGACTTTCTCACTTTATTTAAAATATCCGGCGCTTTACTATTTATTTTAAGTAACGTTTTTTTGACTCCATGATTCTTAAAGTTTTGATTCACTTTTCCAACTAGCATTTTTCCTTCTCTTGCATTATTTTTAATTCTTTTATTGGTATACTTGGCAAAATCCATAGAAGCCCTGATTGGTTTTGTAGAAAGCCAAACTTTAGATTTAATAACTACCTCATATTCAGTCGCCACTTTTTTCAAGTCACTTTCTAAGGTAGCTAATTGATTTTCTAAACTTGCTTTTTCTTCTTCAAATGCTAGTGTTTGTTCCAAGAGCTCTTTTTCTTTTTCTTGAATTGCTAAAATATTCTTATTTTTCTGGAAAATTAGTTGTTCATAATAGGCTTCGACTGCTTTTTTTTCATTTAGAAATCGATTTATAATTTCTGAATGTATTTCTTCGTCCATTAGTTTTTTAACTTTGAAGTGTATCATTAATAAATCCCCTTGCACAAACGTAAAATTATTTATATAGATTGGATCTCTATCCAAAAATAGATCTTCATCACTTTCATTCCCGCGAGGAGCAAAACTGTTATGAGGCTTCCACTCAATCTTTTCGCTTAAAATGTTAGATGATAAAATTGTGCAAAGAATAACGGCCCCCTCCAAAGGATCAAACCTTAAACCTTTGATATCCTTAAATGCTCCAATCTTAAATTCAACTTTTGCTTCTCCAGTTTCATTAGGTTCATACTGAAGCTCGATCTTTTCTTTTTCATTGAATCCCTGTCCAGTATCTACGTATAAATTCGCTTGAAAACTATCTTTATTAAACATTTTCGATGGATCTTCCAAGTAAATCGTGTTTCTTCTATACACCGATTTATCGAGCATTCCTACATACTGAAGTGAAAAATGCTTTTCCCATTCATAAAAGGTAGTAACCATATTAGGTGTAATTTTGTATCTTTCATATAAGGCTTCTATACCAAACACATTCTGAACTTCTTTATTCTTCTCATAAAATTCTTTTATAGCTCTCCAAACAACAAATTTCGATGGCAGTTTAAAACCGAGACACCACTCATAATCAAAAATCGTAAATTGAGATTCGTCGTAAAATACGTTATCAAATAACATGTCGATATTATCTATACGGGTAAACTCTAAATCTTCTAAAGCTTTTGTTTCCCCGAAGGCCTTATGAAATTCCGAACTATACAAATTGATTCCACATTCATATTCAACAATCATTTTTTTGAATTTATCAAGCAAAGCCAAAAAGAGGTTTCCATTTTGCGATGCTACTGTTTTTAATAGCATGTTTTCAAGAGTTATTTCCTTTATGTAAGGATAAGAAACATAATCCGAGCCTATCTCGAGAGGTAGAAGCGCTACTTCTGCATTTGCTGAAAAACTATCGTAAGCAATCTTCATTTGTTCCAAATGAGCAAATGCCTCTTTAGTAAGAGGCGTTTTTTTCACTTTTATGCCTTTGTCTGTTTTAATAATTGACGTATAAATTCTATACTCCTTTTTTCTGTTTGCATTAATTTTCGTATACAAAAATTCTGAATCTGCAAACTGCTTTTCTGGTTGATTTACAGCAGAAATTTCTACCAGAAAAGAGTTTGCAAACACACTCGCTGCTCGTTCTTCCACCAAGCTTTTCTGCATCTTAATCTCATCAAAAAGCATGTATCTATCCGTATCATAGCTGTTTACATCGTACGAAAGCGACACCAACTCGAAACCTTCATCTGTAAAAATGACTTCTGGAAATTTATAATCTGGGTATGGGTAATAAAATTTGTTAACTTGCAGCTCACTATTCTCAACAACCTGCTGCAGCTCGGTTTTAGAGAACGTACGAATTTTCTGATCAGTACGATAAGCGTTCAACCCAACGAATAGTTCGTTCAGGTGATCTTCTTTTGCACCAGCGAAGTACTTCATCCCAAGCCTATTTTCAATAGCTAATAGCATTACCCCATTCACATTCAAAAAAGGAGATAGCATCCGTAAAAACTGTTCATGTGGTTTATCTCCTGATATAAATTGGCCTGCATATTCTAATACTCCGTTTACGATAATATAATCAAATTTCCGATCTAGTTTTATGTTAGAAAGATTACCTACGAATATTTCTAAATTCTTCTTTGTTTTGTGTCTTGCATAATTTATGGCTGCCCTCTGGTAAGTTAGTTCAACTGAAGCGACATAAGAAGCTCTTTCACACAAAAGGCCTGTTAATGCCCCACATCCAGAACCAATTTCAAGGATGCTGCAATTATTTGAAAAAGGATACCAATTTAAAATATTTTCTCTTAAAGGAGAAAAATGATAAAAAAAAGGCCACTCAATTTTATCGGTTTGACTTACGTCGTAAACCCCGGATTCAGCTAACTTCAACATCTCATCTTCTATGCTTTTTCCATCCGTATAATTAGCTTCACCTTCATAAAAATCTAAAATCAGTTTCGCCAAGCTTTTCCCCTCACTTTTCTCGTTGTATATTTAATTTCCTGTTCTTTTTCTAATTGAATGCTCGTCCGGAGGCCCTACATCATAATGGATTTTTAAATCTTCAATTTTATCTTCATTGGCACAGAAAGAAACTATTGAAGAATAAGAATCAATGGTAGTAAGAAAAATTCGTCCGTCTATAAAAGAAAGCCCATATGGGATCCCTTTCAGTTCCAGCTTTTCGTATAACTCCTCATACTTGCCTTCTTTTAAGGAAGAGAGGCTTTTAGTTCTCAAAAAAGCCGGTTTAACAGTACCTTCTCCATCTTGATAAACCGTAATGTAGTAATAGCCATCAACTTTTAAAATATCGTTCATTCCGCTTATTTCAAAAGGAACCTCGTATTCTTGGACTTTTTCGAATGGGGAATGAATATGATCCGCAACAATGATTTTTCCAGGTCCAGAAGTGAAGTGAAGTTTATGATCAATGATTCGGATCGATCTAATATAAGAGTTTTTTTTCAGATAACCTAGCTTTATAACTTTCTCTTCGGATACGTCCTTCTCGAGATCTTTCAACATAAACACATGCTGAGACATAGCTGAGATCCCATAAAACATATTCTGATTTTCTTCATATACAATATGATTCGGTCTAAGGCCAATTTTATCTATCATTTTCGTTTGGATAAATTGATTGTCTTCTCTTGTAAAAACTCTTAATTCGTCCGCTTTTGTATCCTCTGTCAAATATATTTCTCCATTGCTTACTATAGAATGAGGATCACCTATATTTTCTGCCATTACCGACCATCCTTCTACAGGGTCGGATAAATTATCATTAAATATGATTCGATTGTGCCAGCAATCGACGATGAAATACTCATTGTTTATTTTTTCAATCCGAGTAGGAGAATATAAATTTTTCTTCCACTCGTTACTTGCCTCTTGATTGTGAGCACTTACTTGCTTTTGTTCTTCCTCCAAATATTCTTGTTTGGATTTACCCATATAAGCATCACAAACATCAGTCGCTTTTCCTACCATTTGTACTTCGCCGTGATCCAACCAAACCACACGATCACACATAGCACGGATCTGCTCAATACTATGGGAAACCATCAAAACAGTAGTTCCGCCGCTCATCAGTTCTCTCATTCTTTTAGCACTTTTCTTTTGAAACTTAGAGTCTCCAACAGAAAGAATTTCGTCTACAATTAAAATGTCGGGGTTAACTAAGGTTGCTATAGAAAAAGCTAATCTCATAGTCATCCCAGAAGAAAAGTTGCGAATTGGGGTATCCATAAATCCCTGTAGTTCAGAAAACTCCACAATCTCTTCATACTTGTCTGTCAAATATGCCTTAGAGTAGCCTAGTACAGATCCGTTCAGGAAAACATTTTCCTTAGCCGTCAAATCAACATCAAATCCAGCTCCCAATTCCAACATTGGAGCAATCGTCCCATCTACTTTCAAAGATCCCGATGATGGAAATAGAATACCTGATATCACTTTAAGAAGTGTGCTTTTTCCCGCACCATTACTACCTACAATACCTATTACTTCTCCTTGCTTAATATCAAAAGATACATTTTTCAAAGCTTTAAACTCTTTATACTCTAGTTTTCCAGTAGACTTTTTAAGTAAGAATTCTTTTAAAGTTGTAATACGGTCATTTGCTATTTTGAAATTTATAGACACATTTTTTACACTAATCACTTTAAGACCTCTCTCACAAATACATAATAAATTTATTTTGTGTGCGTTGGAAAACAAGTAAGCCTAAAAACAAAGATATTAAAGCAAATACCGCACAGTATACCCAAGCCATGAAATCAGGAAATCCGTTATTCAATATAATCACTCGTATGAAGCGGATAAAATGATACATGGGATTGAAATCTAAAAGAGTGAGCATGAATTTCGGTAATATACTTTCTGGATAAAAAATAGGTGTCACATAAGTCCAAATAGTTAGAATGATACTATATAAAAATTGAGTGTCCCTAAAGAAAACCATTAAAGAAGCCAAAAGAAAAGAAAGCCCACAAATAAACACAAACAAGCAACCTACCCCGTATAATAAAGCAATATGATGGTATGTAACTTCTTTTCCAGTTACTATAATTACGATGTATAAAGCCACTAAAGAGAAAAGAAAATTAACTCCCGAAGACAGTACTCGTGAAAAAGGATAAATATATTTAGGCATATAAACTTTATTAATTAAAGAAGCATTTTGAATGATACACGTCATAGACTGCGATGTTGCATCAGCCATGTAATTAAACATAATGATTCCACTAAGTAAGTAAACCGCGTAATTAGGAATATCAAAACGAAAAAGTGTAGAAAAAACCATGTATTGTACACTCATAATTAAAAGTGGATTGAGTAAGCTCCACAAAATTCCTAAAGCTGATCTTCTATACTTTGTTTTGAAATCTCTCTCTACAAGCTGAGAAAGAAGAAAATTGTATTTGCCGAATCCAATGATTCTCATTTTCCTTAAAAACTCCTTCCAAGCCTCAAGCCACCTTATTATTAACACAATTTTCTAAATAATCAAATGCTCATAGTAAAAATCAATCTCTAAGCCTCAATCTCTCTCACCTCATTATTTTCCTTGCAATAGTCCGGTTTGTTTTAGAACATTTCTTAATGTTTCTCCGAGCTATTAGATTATGCTAAAATACCCTAGTACATTCAAATCAAAGGAGCTATCACCTTGACTAACCAAGTATACGGTAATATGTATGACGAGTCGAGCACTAAGGAACGAACACCCATTGAACAGATGACTAACGGCTCAACGCTAATCTGGACTCTCGTATCAGCCCTCATTATATTCTTAATCTGGGCGCCTTTCCAGCAGGGATTGTTTAACGGGCAGCAGACCATGTTCGAAAGGCCGATCTATTGGGCGGTGATCTGGGCGGCTGCGCTGATGCTGCTGTGCGCGGCGGCGTTCGTGAAGCATATGCGCATCGCGGATCGCCGGGAGATTACGGCGGTATGGGTATGGCTGCTTCCGCTCACCTACATACTCTCGCTGATTCCGGCCGTTTCGCATTACATGGCGCTCGACATGATTCTGATCATGTGCGCCAACACGGCGTTTTTCTCGATCGGCGTCTTCCTGCTTCAGCATCGAGCGGCCGGGCGGGTCATGCGCGCCGCGCTGCTCTGGACGACTTACGTCGTTGTGATCTACGGCTTCATCAACTGGTTCGGCCAGCGATTGTTCGCGGGCAGCCTGGTTGGCTGGTTCACCCATATCGTCAGCAACGGCGTGTACGCCGACGCGGTCATGACGGACTCCAACGGTCTGCGGTTGGCTTCGGTGTTCCAGTACGCGAATACGTACGCCGCTTTCCTGATGGCGATGCTGTTCGCGGTTCTGTTTACGGCCATTCGCTCGGTTAAGGTCTATGACCGGCTGATACACGGCTTCATGCTCGTGCCGATCGTGCTGTCGATCGCGCTCACGCTCTCGCGCGGCGGACTGGTTATGCTGCCGATCGTATTCGTGCTCGTGCTGCTGCTGCTCAAGCCGGCCCGGCAGATCGTCTGGACGATCAACCTGCTGCTTTCGGTAGGCCTTGCGCTGATCGTGCTCAATCCGATCACGCAACTCGGGCTCAGCCTGAACCAGGTCTATAACGGCGTAGACGCGTTCAAGGGCTGGGGCCTGCTGATCGGGGCTTCGGCGGTCAATGCGGCGTTGATCTGGCTCGTGGGCCGCTACGTGCAGCCGTGGCTGGAGACGAAGTTCGCCGGATGGTCGGCGCGCAAAACGGCAAGCCTCTGGCTTCCGCTGGGCGGCGTCCTCGTCATCGCGGTGCTGGCTTTCCTGCTGATCGGAACCGGACTGCGCAACGCGCTGCCGGAAAATATGCGCGGCCGCGTGGAGAACATCAACTTCCAGCAGCACAGCGTTCTGGAACGGATTACGTTCTACAAAGACTCGCTGAAGCTCGTGGCCGACTATCCGGTACTCGGCGGCGGCGGCGGGGCCTGGTCAGCCCTGTACGAGAAGTATCAAAACAATCCGTACATCAGTAACCAGACGCACAATTACTTCCTGCAATATTTGGACGAGACCGGTATCGTGGGCCTGTTGATCCTGCTGTCGTTCCTCGTGTACGTGTTCTATCAGTATATTCGCAGTTATTACCGGACAGAAAACGAAGAAAAACGACACGCTCATTTCTTCTATTTCCTGATTGCGTTCTCGATTCTGATGCACAGCCTGCTCGATTTCAACATGAGCTACGTCTACATCAGCCTGCTCGTATTCTTTACACTGGGCGGCATGGCGGCGGGCATCCAGGCCAAGCCTCTGTTCGGGAAAAAGAAAAAGACCGAAAAAGTCGAAGGCGAAAGCAGCGGCACGGGCTTCCCGACGTTGTATGCCGTCGTCGGCAGCGTCGTCGCGATCGTGCTGGTGGTCGTATCCAGCCGTTATCTCGCTTCGATCAAAGCCGGCGAAGAAGCTTCGGCCCTGCTGCAGGGCACGGGACAGATCAATTACGAACAGGTCCGCGAGCCGCTCGACCGGGCGCTCGACGCCCGGCCGACGTACCCGTCGACCGTGTCGCAGCTCTCTTCGCTGCTGCAGGGCGTGTATAACAGCACGCAGGACGTCAACTACCTGGACGAAGCCGAGTCGCGCCTCAAAGCCGCCCTCGCCAAAGAACGCAGCAGCAAAGAACTGATCAACCAACTGGCTTCGGTCTATGCGCTGAAAAACGATGCCAAAAGCAGCTTTATGCTGTATGCGGACAATCTGGATCAATTCGCCTGGGATATGCAGTGGTACAACCAGGTGATTCTGCAAGCTTCCAATCTGGCTTATCAGGCTTTTGGGCAGGGCGATTTCGACACCCAGAAGCTGTATGCCGAGCAGGGAGCGGCCGCCTACGCCAAAATGCAGGCCGGCGTCGAACATCTGAAGACGCTGCCGGAAGGACAGCTGCAGGGCCGCGAATTCGCGATCACGCCGCAGCTGACGTTGAATGCCGGCAAATCGAATTATTTGGCGGGCAAGCCGGAAGAAGCGGTGACCCTGCTCAAAAGCATGTTGACGGACGACTATGCCAATCCGGACAATCTGGAAGCCGCCCGCTGGTATCTGATCGCGCTCAAAAAAGCCGGTCAGACCGATCAGGCGGTCTACGACAAAGTGATCAAAGCCGATTCTTCGGCCAAAGAACAGATCGATACGCTCTCTTCGATCGAATTTTGATCTGAAGCCGTTCGTCGTTGCCGAGGGATCGACGGAGGCGCCAAGGATAACAAAAAGCCGCGCATACAAATGCGCGGCTTTTTTGCGGTCTTTTTCGAATATGGATCCGGCTTACTTCACCAACTGCCCTCTCGTTACCCCAAGCTGATTCGTCGCTTTGAGCTTGCGCCACACTTCGGAACCGCTGATCTGGCCGTTCAGGGCACGGGTGTACAGGTCGAGCACTTCGTGCACCTGCTCCGGCGTTTCTTCGAGGAACTCAATCCGGTAGCTCGGCACGCCGGCGCTCAGGAACTCGTTCAGGTATTCGGCGCCGGACTGCTCGATGGCGTTGTAGACAGTGTTGCGGCAGCCTTCATCGACACGGACCGGGTGGGACATGCCGATCCGGTCGCGCAGCGACGCGCGCTGCTCTTCGCAAGGGCGGCCGCAGTTCGTGAAGTCGGTGCCTTCGCTCATGAACGTGCAGTAGACGCAGTGTTCGGTATGGAACATCGGCATATGCTGATGGATGACGATCTCCAGCTTGTCCGTCTGCGAACGGCCGAGCAGATCGACCATCTGCTGGATGTTGAGGTCGTACGACGGCGTAACGCGGTCGAGGCCGGCTTCGAGGAACAAGTCTACGGCTTTGTGGTTCGCTACGTTGAGCGAGAAGTCGCCGATCAGTTCCGGATGGTTCTGATCCGGGTTCTCCTGGCGGTGGCGCAGGTAGTAATACAGGGCACCGGTATTGCGGACGAGCACGGCATCCGGCGCAAGACGCAGAATGTTCGCGTGGTAGCCGTTCTCGCCCGGCATGTGAATGCGCGGCGTCGCCAGCGCGATTTGCTTGCCGGCTGCCCGTACGGCTGCGACAGCCGCCGGGAACTGCTTGATGAATTCGAAGTCGGCGTAGATCATGCCTACGCCGGCTTCCAGTGCCGCTTCGACCTGCGGCAGGCTCCGGCACAGCGCCGTGATGCGCGCTTCGGAGCGCTCCATCGGCTGCGCGGGCTGCTTGGAATCGCCGTATACGGCGATATCGCGCTGCACGTAGACCGGCGGCTTCGGACGCTCGCCGGACAGTTCGTCGACGGCGCGGCGGCGCATGGCGTTCAGCTCGCGCATCGGCACGATGACGTCGCCGTGCAGCTGCACGTCCAGCTCTTCCAGCTGGTAGACGGTGCCGCCAAGACGGCCGAACTGCTCTTCCAGAATCTCGTAGCCGAGCGGACGCTTCTTGGCGATCTCAAGTTCCATCTCGGATTCGACGCGCACGGTCGTGCCTTTGTCCGTATCGGTCCAGATCGAGACGAGCGGCTGCCCCGGGTTGCCCATGACTTTGACGGTCAGCGGGAACACGCGGTAAGGCTTGTCCGTCTCGTACGTCTGGCGCAGACGTCGGTCGAGCGCGGGATCGTTCGTCTTCCAGATGCGGTCGCCTACGTGCAGGCGGCGCAGGTCAACGTCGTTGCGGCCCGGCACGATGTCGATAACCCAGCCTTGTCCGGCTTCGCCTTCGAGCTTGACGCCTTTGCGGCGCACGTCGTAGACGCGGCCGCCTTCTTCCTTCTTCGTCGGATCTCCGGCGTCAAATACGATACCGTCGCCGCGCTTGAGCGGCGCTTCGATCCGGCAGACGACGCCGTCGCGCAAAATTTGTTCCACGCGGCCGAGGTACACGCCGCGGCTCTTGGGGAAAGTGCCTTCCACGAGCTGCTTGTTGTTCGTACCGTCCAGGAAGCCGTGCGTCAGGCCGCGCGAGAAGCTCTGCTGCAGTTCGCGCACTTCTTCTTCCGAAGGCTTCGCGTCGTCGCCGTCGAAATAGCGGTTGATCGCGGCATTGTATTTGCTGACCACGTTCGCTACGTATTCCGGCGTCTTGAGGCGGCCTTCGATCTTGAACGACGTCACGCCCGCTTCGATCAGCTCCGGCATGATATCGATTGCCGCTAGGTCTTTGGGCGACAGCAGGTAGGCGATATCGCCCATCGGCTTATGTTCGCCGTCGACCATCAGGTCGTACGGCAGGCGGCAGGCCTGCGCGCACTCGCCGCGGTTGGCGGAACGTCCGCCCCACATTTCCGACGTCAGGCACTGCCCCGAATACGACACGCACAGCGCGCCGTGCACGAACACTTCCATCGGCAGCTTGGCCTGGTCGCCGATCTTGCGAATCTGCTTGAGGTTGTTCTCCCGGCCCAGCACGACCCGCTCCATGTTGAACGGCTTCGTGAACTCGACCGCTTCCGGCGACGTGATCGTCATCTGCGTCGAACCGTGAATCGGGAAGTCCGGCGAGATCTCGCGGATCATTTTGACCAGACCCAAATCCTGCACGATGACCGCGTCCACGCCGGCCACGACGCAAGCGTCGATCAATTCGCGCGCGTCTTCCAGCTCGTTTTCGAATACGAGGATATTGAACGTCAAAAATCCCTTGACCCCGTAACTATGCAAAAAGCCCATGATTTCCGGCAGTTCGTCCATCCGGAAGTTGTTGGCGCGTGCCCGGGCGTTGAATTTTTCGACTCCGAAAAAGACCGCGTCCGCCCCGTTTGCGACGGCTGCGCGCATGCAATCCCAATCGCCGGCCGGAGCCAGCAGTTCGACGTCGCGTCTCGTAATGCCTTGAGTATTCATAACAGTAAGATCCCTCCGCGCGGCCGCTTTTCCCGTCAATGATGCATCTCTGCCCTGGCAGCGGCCGCCGTATAATGTTCGTTCCTTATTCGCATATCCGACAAAAATCCCGCCGGGCCGAACCCCGCGGGAATCATTAGCATCCTGTACACGCACTTCAATTCGTCGCCCAAACTTCATCACGACGTTTATCTCACTTATTTTAACAGACTGTAACCTTCATGCCTACAAGCATTTCGCTCTTTTTCAAAATTTTAAAGACCGGCCCGCCCTCCGGCGGTACCGGTCTTCCCCAATGTCACGCTATGGATGAGCTATGAACCCGTTATGGATGACTTGAGAAACTTGACCGAGCGCAGCGCGCGTTCGATACCGTCCAGCTGCGGCTGCGTCGCCATGCCGAGATCGATCCGGTAATGAATCCAATACGTCGTGCCGCCGTGCCGGAAATAAATATCCTCGGCCCGGTAAGCATTGCCGTCCGTGCCCGTATACGCGATACGTACGGCCGGAACGCCCGCGAATTCGGTCCGCTGCGGCGCTTCGTGCGTCAACGTGGCATCGTCGAGCTTCCAGTCGGCGTAACGCCGAACAGCCTGGGCCGCCGCCGCTTCCGGACCTTCTTCGACGTCGGTCAGTTCAAACGAACCGCCCGGCAGGAAATAACCCAGATCGAACTCCGAATCGGCCATCGCCTGCGGCGTCCAGTAAGCCGGCACGCTGATCTTCATCTCGGGCGTGCTTTTGCTTATGTTAAGCGTCTTGTCTTTGAGATAGGGAATCTGTCCGAGCTTGCCGAAGGAATCTTCGACGACGCCGAAATCGACTTCCAGCGAATCGGCGATCCGACGGAGCGTCTGCTCCCGGTAAGCCCCTTCCGGCGCGGAGTAGCGCAGCACGTAGAAATGCTCTTTGCCTCTCAGGACGAGCCAGTTCCAGTAGACGCTTCCGCTGCCGAGATTGTAAGTCATCTTCTCGATCCTGGCGTCCTGTCCGGACACTGTCAGCGATTCGCTGACGATCGGATTGAGATACTCGGGCAGAAACAGTTCGCCGGTTCTTTGCTTGAGCAGGTTATGCCAATCGTCCAGCGTCTCGCCCGGTTCGGCCGAAATGACCTGCATCGCCAGAACGGAACCGTCTTCTCCGCCGTATTGGAACAAACCCGATGCCGCAGGCGACCATTCGGCCGGAATCTTCATCGACACGCCGTAATCGGGCGCCGAGACGTTCATCTGCCCGTCGACGACGGCGGACAGGTCTTTCGTCTGCATGCCCGACGTGGCGAACGAAGTTCGGAACGAGTCGAGCAGCGGCGCCCGATCTTCGAATGCCCGGTAATCCTCGATCAGCGAATCGCCGAGGTAGAGGCTGTAGATGCGCCCTTTGTCGTCGTAGCGGCGCGCTTCCCAATAAATGCCGTCCAGATCGCGGCTGATCAACCGCGCGTAAGGCAGTCCGGCGGTCGGGACCGTCCGGCGGTCAATGATCGTCTCGCCGCTGTCCAGCGCTTCCTGCTCCAACTGCTCCAGCAGATTGGAGACGGGCACGGACGTGCCGGCTTCTTCGTCCCAGACATGGATCTGAAGCATGTACGTGCCGTCCGCGTCGCCGATCGCCGCCGAATATTCGTCGTCACCCAATTCGGCCATCGAACCGGCCGGCGAATCGATCGACCAGCCGGCATAACTGCTGCCGACCCGGCCCGGGATCTCTTCCGCGTCTTCTCCCGGCTTCGCCGGCTGCCCCGGGATGCCGTTATCCGACTTCAACGTCACCGTGACCGTGCCGGAATTCGTTTTGACCCCGGCGCCCATGAGGTCCGCGACCGGACGCAGCGGTACCATCAGCGTGCCGTTTTTCATGACCGGCGCCGCGTCCCATACCTTTTTGGTGCCGTTCGTCCAGACGGTCTTGCTGCCGATCGTAAACGTCGCGACGCGCGCGCCGTAGCTGACGCGAACGACATTGTCGCCTTCGAGGCGGCTTGTCGTTCCGAAGGCCCGCTGGAAGACGCCCAGCGGAACCATGACCATTCCATTTTGCGTGTACGGCTTCTCGATCTTCTGCTCGCTGCCGTTCACAAGCGCCTTCGTACTGCCGAGGCGCACCTGCAAAGTCAGCGTAACCGGCTCGGCCGCGAAAGCGGGCACCGACGTTCCGATCATGAGCAGCAGCACGAACCACAGCGCGATACTTTTTTTAGCCAGTCTCAACCGCTCTCCTCCTCTACTCGTTCGTCAGCACGATGCGGCGTTCCACGATATCGCCGTCCGTCTGCATGAGCACGCGCACCGTCTGTCCGGGCACGTACGCTTTCATCAGTTCGTTCAAATCGACGAGCGCGGTAATCCGGTGGCCGGCCACGCTGTAGAGCACGTCGCCTTCGCGCACGCCCGCTCTGCGGGCTTCGTCCGACATCACTTCGCTGACCGTCAGCGGATCTTCCGAAGGCAGGCCGACGGTGGCCGAAAAGCTTTCTTCGAGTTCGAGGCCCAGCCCGGCGCGAATCACTTCTCCCTTGGCGAACAGCTGCTTCACGATATACTGGACGGTGGCCGCGGGAATCGTGAATCCGGTATTGTCGATATCGACGGCCGCGTATTTCATCGAATTGATGCCGAGAATCTCGCCGCGCATATTGACCAGCGGACCTCCGCTGTTGCCGGGGTTGATCGTCGCATCGGTCTGGATCAGCCGGTATTCCGCGCCGGCGGCGCGGTTCAGGCCGCTGACGATGCCAAGCGTGGCCGAATTGCGCAGCGACAGCGAGACCGGCGTGCCGATCGCGATAACCGGCTCGCCCACGAGCGTCGTTTCTTTCGTCGAGACGAAGGTGGCCGGCTTGAAGCCGGAGACGTTGATCTTGATCAGCGCCAGATCGCTGGTCGGATCGCTGTACACCTGCCGCACTTTGTACGATTTGCCTTCGGACGTGACAACCTGGATATGGTCCATATCTTCCACGACATGCGCATTCGTCACGATCCAGCCGTTCGAACGGATAATGACGCCGGAGCCGTGCGCGAGATCGTAGCCGTCCTCCGCGCTCCCGCTCTCTTCGCCGCCCCAATCTTCCGAAGCGCCGACCGGCACTTCGCCGATAATGCCGACCACCGAAGGCGAGACTTTCGCAATGATCTGCGGAATCGTTTGGGCCGGGGCGGACGATTTTGCGGACGCTGCCGCCGCGGCGTACGTGTGCGGGGATATGCCCAACCCGCCGATTGCGATCGCGCCCGACAGCAGCAAACCTGCCGCTTTTGTTCCTGTTTTACTCATCTTGTCGACACCCCTCTTTATTCGCAGGTCCGGATTCCGGCACGGTGAATACGTTCTTTTCGCCCTGCCGGGCAGAACAAGACAGCCGCCATTTGCCGATTTTCTGCCCTACTCGAACTTCTCTCTTCACTTTATTCCATCTTTTAGAAAAATTGAAGACGTTTTTATAAACAATTTTGACTTTGGGCAGAAAAGAAAAAAAGCGGCCGCCTCTAGGCAGCCGCTTCCGGATCGCGGCGGAACGGCGTTCTTCCGCAATCGTCGCTTGCTTGCATCCTTTTTCGACCGAATTTCCGGGCGAATACGGGCCGAATACGGGCCCTAATCCCGAAGCAGAGTTATTTGTCCGCGGTCTGCGCTTCGGGCTCGGCTTCCTGCCGCGTCCGCTGCGTATCGCGTTCGAGGACCGGAGCCAGATAATGGCCGGTGTACGAACCTTTGACTTTGGACACCTGCTCCGGCGTGCCGGTCGCAACGACGTCTCCGCCTCCGCTGCCGCCTTCCGGTCCCATATCGATCAGGTAATCGGCCGTCTTGATGACGTCGAGATTATGCTCGATCACGAGCACGGTATCGCCCGATTCGACGAGGCGGTGCAGCACGTTCAGCAGGCGATCGATATCGTCCACGTGCAGGCCCGTGGTCGGCTCGTCGAGGATGTAGATCGTTTTGCCGGTGCTGCGGCGGTGCAGCTCGGAAGCGAGCTTGACGCGCTGCGCTTCGCCGCCCGACAGCGTCGTGGCCGGCTGGCCCATCTTGACGTAGCCGAGGCCGACGTCCAGCAGCGTCTGCAGCTTGCGGCTGATCTTCGGCACGTTCTGGAAAAATTCGACCGCGTCTTCGATCGTCATCTCCAGCACGTCGGAAATGTTTTTGTTTTTGTATTTCACTTCCAGCGTCTCGCGGTTGTAGCGTTTGCCTTTGCACACTTCGCACGGTACGTAGATGTCCGGCAGGAAGTGCATCTCGATCTTGATAATCCCGTCGCCTTTGCACGCTTCGCAGCGGCCGCCCTTCGTGTTGAAGCTGAAGCGGCCTTTCTGGTAGCCGCGCACTTTGGCTTCGTTCGTCGTCGCGAACAGGTCGCGGATGTTGTCGAACACGCCGGTATACGTCGCCGGGTTGGACCGCGGCGTGCGGCCGATCGGCGACTGGTCGACTTCGACGACTTTGTCGACGTGTTCCATGCCGCGAATCTCTTTGTGCTTGCCCGGCTTGACGCGCGCCCGGTTGAGGTCGCGGGCCAGCGCTTTGTGCAGCACGCCGTTAACGAGCGACGACTTGCCGGAACCGGATACGCCGGTGACCGCCGTGAACAGGCCGATCGGCACCTTCACGTTGACGTTGCTCAGGTTGTTTTCTTTCGCGCCGCGGATCTCCAGCCAGCGTTCGCCCGGCTTGCGGCGGCTCAGCGGAACCGGAATGAAGCGGCGTCCGCTCAAATACTGGCCTGTCAGCGAGTCCGGATTGTCCATAACTTCCTGCGGCGTGCCTTCGGCGATGATCCGGCCGCCGTGCACGCCGGCTCCCGGCCCGATATCGATAATGTAATCGCTGGCCATCATCGTGTCTTCGTCGTGCTCGACGACGATCAGCGTGTTGCCGAGATCGCGCATATGCAGCAGCGTCTTGATCAGGCGGTCGTTATCGCGTTGGTGCAGGCCGATGCTCGGCTCGTCGAGAATGTAGAGCACGCCCATGAGGCTAGACCCGATCTGCGTCGCGAGGCGAATCCGCTGGGCTTCGCCGCCGGACAGCGTACCGGCCGCGCGGCTGAGCGTCAGGTACGTCAAGCCGACGTTTTCGAGGAAACCGAGGCGGCTGCACACTTCCTTGAGGATCAGGTTCGCGATCGAACGCTCTTTTTCCGACAGTTCGAGTTCGTTGAAAAATTCCGTCGCTTTGGAGATCGACAGGTCCGTCACGTGCGAGATGCTGACTCCCCCGACCGTCACGGCCAGAATTTCGCGCTTCAGCCGCTGGCCTTTGCATGTGCCGCACGGCTTGGTGCCCATGAAGCCTTCGATATATTCGCGCATGCTCTCGGACGACGTATCGCGGTAGCGGCGCTCCAGATTCGGAATGATACCTTCGAACGCGACGGTCACTTCCTTGCTGCGGCCGAAGTCGCCTTCATACCGGAACTTGACCTTCTGGCCGTCGGTGCCGTAGAGGATCTTGTTCGTCTGGTCCGCCGTCAGTTCGGATACCGGCACGTTTGTCGGAATCTTGTAATGTTCGCACATCGCGGCGAGAAACTGCGGATAATAATTGGACAGTCCGCCGCTCCATGCGGTAAACGCGCCGTCTTCGATCGTCTTGCGCTCGTCCGGTACCAGCAGTTCCGGATCGACGACCATCTTCACGCCGAGTCCGTCGCAGTCCGGGCAGGCGCCGAACGGGCTGTTGAACGAGAACATGCGCGGTGCCAACTCTTCCATGCTGAACCCGCAGATCGGGCAGGCGAAGTTGGAACTGAACCGCAGTTCTTCCTGGCCCATGATGTCGACGAGCAGCTGCCCGCCGGACAGCTTGAGCGCCGTCTCGATCGAATCGGCCAGACGCGTCTGGACGTCTTCCTTGATCACGATCCGGTCAACGACGATTTCGATCGTATGCTTTTTGTTTTTCTCAAGTTCGATCGTCTCGGACAGGTCGCGCAGCTCGCCGTCGACGCGCACGCGGACGAAGCCCTGCTTCGAAATTTCGGTGAACAGGCTCTTGTGCTCGCCCTTCTTGCCGGAAATGACAGGAGCGAGAATCTGCATCCGGGTCTTCTCCGGGAACTGCATGATGCGGTCCACCATCTGCTCGACGGTCTGCGAAGTGATCTCCACGCCGTGATCGGGACAATGCGGCTTGCCGATTCGCGCGAACAGCAGCCGCAGGTAGTCGTAAATTTCCGTGACGGTGCCGACGGTCGAACGCGGGTTGCGGCTCGTCGTCTTCTGGTCGATCGAGATGGCGGGAGACAACCCGTCGATCGAATCGACGTCCGGCTTCTCCATCTGGCCGAGGAACTGGCGCGCGTAGGCGGACAGCGACTCGACATAGCGGCGCTGGCCTTCGGCATAGATGGTATCGAAAGCGAGCGAAGACTTGCCCGAGCCGCTGAGGCCCGTCAGGACGACGAAACGATCGCGGGGGATCGTGACGTCGATATTTTTCAAGTTGTGTGCTCTGGCACCTTTGATTACGATATTTTCGCTTGCCACCGGCCTCAACCTCCACATGAATCATTCTGTTTGTCGACTTGTCCGGCAGAGTGTTTTCCGATCTTTTGCAGGAACGCTCTACCGGCAAATTCTTGGGTCCTGGGTCTTGGGAAAAAGATTGCGCCCGCACGGATGCGGACGCTTGACTGTACGTATAGAGTATAGAGTATAGGGAAAGGCTGCGGGTCACTCCGCCGCGCGGAGTTCCAGCAGCGCGTCGCGCAGTTCGGCGGCGCGTTCGAAGTTGAGGTTTTTGGCGGACTCTTTCATTTCTTTTTCCAGGCGCATGACGAGTTTCTCGCGATCTCTCTTCGTCAGCTTCGTGCTGCCGTCGATGCCGGACAGGAAGTCCGCGCCGCTCTCGGCCGCCTTGGTCGCTTCGATGACGTCGCGCACTTTCTTCTTGATCGTCTGCGGCGTAACGCCGTGCTCCAGATTGTAGGCATGCTGGATCTCGCGGCGGCGCTGCGTTTCCTTCATCGCCCTGTCCATCGACTCGGTGATCTTGTCGGCGTACAGGATGACCCGGCCTTCCGAGTTGCGGGCGGCCCGGCCGATCGTCTGGATCAGCGAGCGCTCGGAACGCAGGAAACCTTCCTTGTCGGCGTCGAGAATCGTGACGAGCGACACTTCCGGCAGGTCGAGGCCTTCGCGCAGCAGGTTGATGCCGACGAGGACGTGGAAGACGCCGAGCCGCAGGTCGCGCAAAATCGCGATCCGTTCCAGCGTCTTGATGTCCGAGTGCAGGTAGCGGACCTTGATCCCGACTTCCTTGAGGTAATCGGTCAGATCCTCGGACATTTTCTTGGTCAGCGTCGTGACGAGCACGCGCTCGTCTTTCTCGATGCGGTCGCGGATCTCGCCGATCAGATCGTCGATCTGTCCGTCCGTCTTGCGCACTTCGATGATCGGATCAAGCAGGCCGGTCGGCCGGATGATCTGTTCGACCATCGTCGGGCAGTGTTCCATCTCGTACGGTCCCGGCGTCGCCGAGACGTAGATGAGCTGATCCGCTTTTTGCTCGAATTCGTCGAACTTCAGCGGACGGTTGTCGAGCGCCGAAGGCAGGCGGAACCCGTAATCGACGAGCACGTTCTTGCGCGCCTGGTCGCCATTGTACATCGCGCGGATCTGCGGCAGCGTCACGTGGGATTCGTCGATTACGATCAGCAGATCGTCCGGGAAATAATCCATAAGCGTGTACGGCGTGGCGCCGCGTTCGCGGAACGTCAGCGGACCGGAATAGTTCTCGATGCCGGAACAGAATCCGACTTCCTTCATCATCTCGATGTCGTAGCGCGTGCGCTGTTCCAGCCGCTGCGCTTCGAGCAGCTTGCCTTCTTCCTTGAATACGGCGAGGCGCTCTTCCAGCTCCCGCTCGATATTCGTGATGGCGATCTTCATCTTCTCTTCGCGGGTGACAAAGTGGGACGCCGGGAAGATGGCGACATGGTCGCGCTCGCCGGTAATTTCGCCGGTCAGCACGTTGATCTCGCTGATCCGTTCGATTTCGTCGCCGAACAGTTCGATCCGCACCGCATGTTCTTCGCGCGAAGCCGGGAAAATCTCGACTACGTCGCCGCGTACGCGGAACGTGCCGCGGACGAAGTTGATATCGTTGCGCTGATATTGGATATCGACCAGACGCGACAAAATCTCCTGCCGGGATTTCTCCATGCCGACGCGCAGCGACAGCAGCAGGTTGCCGTATTCCTGCGGCGAACCGAGACCGTAGATGCACGAGACGCTCGCCACGATGACGACGTCGCGCCGCTCGAACAGCGAGCTGGTCGCGGAGTGGCGCAGCCGGTCGATCTCTTCGTTGATGCTGGAATCTTTTTCGATATACGTATCGGAAGAAGGAACATAGGCCTCCGGCTGGAAATAGTCATAGTAGCTGACGAAGTAGTCGACGGAGTTGTTCGGCAAAAATTCCTTGAATTCGCTCGCCAACTGGGCGGCAAGCGTCTTGTTGTGGGCGATGACAAGTGTCGGACGGTTCAGTCTGGAGATCGTCTGTGCGATCGTGAACGTCTTGCCCGTGCCGGTCGCGCCGAGCAGGGTCTGGTGCTTCTTGCCTACGTGAATCCCTTCGACCAGTTGTTCGATCGCCCGGGGCTGGTCGCCCTGCGGCGAGAACTCCGAGACGATCTCGAACGGTTTGCTGCTGATTTCAATATCGCTCATTGGCCCTATTTCACCCTCGTCGTTTGAAGTGATAGTATTTGAAGCAGAGAATAAGAAAAAACCGACGCATCGCTTTCGTTTGATACGCCGTCCGGATGCTTATATTGTAAATAACCAGATTTTCGCGCGGAAAACGATCGGCGGTCGGACCGCCCCGGTTCGAAAACGCGGAAAAGGTCCGCCGAGCAACGGCTCAAGGCCTCGCGCGCCGGTCGAAAATAAAGACTGCGTTCGCCTTCCGGCGACCGGAAACGAAACGGAATGCGCTTCGAAAAAGCGGATTCGGGCGGCAGGGACGGAACGTCCTCCGCCCGCCGGCCGCCGGAAGATAAGAATACCTGTTCCCGTTAAGTATACTCTTTTTCCACCCCTGTTGCAATTATTTATGAAAACGGAAGATGCTTATTTCAAGCTTTTGCCGCAGAGAGGAACGAACGCATGGACATCACTATCATTATCGGAATCATTGCGGGATTCGCTGCGCTGATCGGCGGATTTCTGTGGGAAGGCGGACAGGCCGGAGGCCTGCTGCAGGGGGCCGCGGCCCTGATCGTATTCGGCGGAACGGCGGCCGCGGTCGTCATCAGTTTTCCGTGGAAAAGGCTGCGCACGCTGCCCGAGGCGCTGAAGGTCGCGTTCGGCTCGCGCGGTCTGCACGCCGGGGAATTGGTCGAAGACCTCGCTTCCTTGTCTTCGACCGCGCGACGTTCGGGCATCCTGGCGCTGGAGAAGACCGCGGAAACGCACGAAGATCCTTTTATGCGCGAAGGGCTCGGCCTGATCGTGGACGGAAGCGACCAGCCGCTGATGCGGCATATCCTTGAACTCGAAATCGACAAAAAGCAGGACAAGTTCGACGGTTACGCCAAAATTTTCGAATCCGCCGGCGGGTACGCCCCGACGATGGGCATCATCGGAACGGTCATGGGACTCATTCGCGTGCTCGGCAGCCTGACGGAACCGGCCAATCTGGGCTCGTCGATCGCTGTCGCTTTTATCGCCACGCTGTACGGGGTCGCCAGCGCCAACCTGATTTTCCTGCCGATCGCTTCCAAGATCCGGGCGCGCGGCGAAGAGGAGGTCCAAGTGATGGAGATGATGCTCGAAGGACTGCTTGCCGTTCAGAACGCGGAGAATCCGAACATGGTCCGCAAAAAACTGTCGACCTACCTCGACGATTATGAAGACGAAAGACCGGCCGGAGCCGATCGCCGATGAGCAGACGCCGCCGACGCCGCAACGAAGGCCCTTCGCATCAGCAGGAACGCTGGCTGATCACGTATGCCGATCTGTTGACGCTCCTGCTCATCTTTTTTATCATCATGTACGCGGTCAGCACGATCGATGCGGAAAAATACGAAGCCGTCTCCGGTTCGCTCCAAACGACGTTCCAGGCGGGCAGCAGCATTCTGGACGGCGGACCGAAGATCACCGGACAGGAAGGGCAGCAGACGCCCGGCAGCGCCGGGAACGACTCGGGCGCTCCGTCCGGCGGCGGGGATGCGCAGATCGCGCCGGACCCGGAGACCGAACCGACGGCGCGCGAACTCGCTTTTCGCGAGCAGGAACGGCAGTTGGCCGGTTTTCTGGAGACGATCGAATCCTACGTGGCGGACAACAATTTGCAGGACCAGATCTTCGTGGCCGACAAGCCGCAGGGCATCTCGATCACGCTGAGCGACCGCTTCCTGTTCGACGTCGGCCAGGCGCAGCTGAAGCCCGGCGCCGCCGGAATTCTGGACCGGCTGTCCAGCCTGTTCGGCAGCATCGACGCCGCGATCAGCATCGAAGGCCATACGGACAACCAGCCGATCCGCGGCGGACGCTATAGCGACAACTGGGAGCTGTCCGGCGACCGGGCACTATCGGTACTGCGCTACTTTATCGACAACCGCGGCCTGAACCCGACGCAGTTCCAGTACGCCGGCTACGCGGACACGCGACCGGTCGGCGACAACGCTACGCTTGCGGGCCGCCAGCAGAACCGCAGGGTCGAGATCACGGTGCTGCGGCAGCTTCGGTCCGACGGAACGACGGCGCCCGCGGCTTCGGCCGAATGATTCCGACAGAACGCGTGACCCTCTTTTAACGTACGCCCTTCTTTTACAAGACTTCTGTCCCCAACTGCTGTGAATAAGCACAAAAAAGCACCCGGCGGCTTCCGCGTTTGACGCGAAGGCCGACCGGGTGTTTTTTTGCGATCAGGATGCGCTCTCGCCCGGCTTCAAGATGACCGAGCCGATCGCGAGCAGCACGAACGCCATCAGCAGCAGGATAAGCAGCGGCAGGGCCGCTTCGCTCAGGCTGCCGCCGTCCGCGATCCGCTGCACGGCTTCGATCGCCCATTTCTGCGGCACGAAGTTCGATGCGGTCTGCAAATATCCCGGCATGATCGAGATCGGCCAGAAGCAGCCGCCGAGCATGCAGGTCGGCGTAATGATCAGCGTGTTGAGCATCGGCGCGTTGTCCGCGTTGCGCACGAGGCCGGCTACCGCGCTCGCAAGGCCGATCGTCACGAGCATGAACGCGGTCAGCACCGCGGCATGCAGCCAGACCGGCACGCCGTAATCGTAGCGCAGCAATCCCCGCGTCACGAGCAGCAGCAGAGCGATCTGAAGCCAACCGAGCGCGAAGCAGCCGAGAAAATTGCCCAGCGCGATCTGCAGCGAACTCGTCGGTGCGGTATAGACGCGCGCCATCGTGCCCTGCCTGCGGTCTTCGAGAATAAGCGAGACGCAGGTGCCGGACAAGCCCATCAGGAACAGCAGCGTAAAGCCGATTACGTTGTTCAGCCCCTGGCGCGGATACAGCTGTTCGTCGGTCAGCACCGTCTTCACCGCTTCGCTGCCCTGCGCTTTGAGCAGCTGGGCGAAGCGGGACTCCGCCGACACCCCGGCCGCGGCGTTCCCGCTTTCTTTTTCCGCAGAACGAATCAAGGCCGCCGCATCCGCCAACCGTCTGTGCTGTCCGTCCAGCGTCAGCTTCAGCAGAATCGAATCTTCGGTCGGATTCAGTTGGTAATAGGTCGGCGCGGCCGAACCTCCGCCCAGCAGCGAACGGCTGTAATCGGCCGGAATCACGATACCGAACGCCAGATCCCGGTCGGTCACGGCCTGCCGGAGAGTCTCTTCGCCTGACGCCTCGCTCAGCTCCCTGTTCTCCCGCTGCCCCAGTTCGCCCAGCAGACGTTCTCCCGCCGGCCCCGCGTCCAGATTGACGTATCCGACCGGCGCGGGCGGCGACGAAATTCCGCTGCCGAGCAGCCCGACCGCGCCGGAGACGATCGCCACCGGCAGGATCAGGTACGAGAGTACGCCCCTGAAGCTGCCGAGCGCCCGCCGAATCAAATTCCAGGCCATCCATACACTATTCATACGCATACCCCTTTCTGGCATAGATCGCGAGCGCGATCGCAAGCACGCCGACACTGACTGCGGCCAGAACACCGATCGACGCGCCGACGTGCGCGGACGGTTCGTGCAGCATCATGCGCAGCATGCTTTCCGCGGCCCAGCGGTTCATCGTGAAATCGCCCAGCCGCTGCAGCCAGCCTTCGAACGGCACGAAGCCTCCGCTGAGAAACGTCATGCCCACGATCAGTCCCTGAATGATCGAAGCGCTCTGCGCCTGCGACGACGTCAGGAACGTGACCGCGATCGACATGCCCATCGTGAACAGGATCATCAGCAGGCATACGCCGACCAGCAGCAGCGGCTGTGTGCCCCAATCGACGCCGAAGACCCATTTGGACACGAGCACGATCGTCAGCGCCTGCATGCCCGCTACCGCGCCGGCCGCGGCCACTTTGCCCGCGAACAGATACACCGGCCGAATCGGCATCGCGTACATGCGCTGCAGCGTCCGGTTCTCCCGTTCGCCGTACAGGCTGCTGCTCAGGCTGAGTCCGGCGTACATGACGAACATGATGAGCATCGACGCCGCGTAATATTGAAACGCCGTATAGCTCGTCCCTTCGGCTCCAAGCGCGCCGCTCTGCACCTGCGAAGCCGGCGCCGGCAGCTGCGCGTACGCCTCAAGCACCTGCGGGCCCAGCAGCCCGGCTGCCGCCGAACGATCGTTGATCGCGTCGACGAACGGACGCAGCACGTTTTCGGCGACGCGGTTGTCGGATCGGCTCTTGCCGCGGATCAGTTCCAGCGAGCTTGCGCCGCCGGACATGACGGCTCCGTCGAAGCCCGCAGGCACGACGAGCGCGTAATCCGCGGTACCGGCGCGCAGCATGCTGTCCGCCTGCGCCCGGTCCGCCGCGTCAACGACGTCGACGTAAGCGGCTACGCCTGCGTCCGCCAAATAACCGTCCACAAGCGGCGAGACTTCGCCCTGCACAAACGCCAGTCTCACCGGCTCGATGTTCGCGTCTTCCGTATTGCCGGCGTCGGTCACTCCCGCAAGCGCCGTGCCAAGCAGGAAAATAATAATCAGCGGCAGCAGAAACAAATTGATCGGCACCGTCCGCATCCTCAGCGTTCTTTTTAACTGGTGGAGCGCCACGACATAAAAAGTTCGCATTCCGTTTCTCCTCCTCTTCCGTTTCTCAGCTTCAGTCTCTCAGCGTGCGGCCGGTCAAATTCAGGAACAGCGATTCCAGGTTCGGCGCTTCGCATTCAAGCGAGGCGATCAGCGCTTCGTGCCGAGCGCAGATGAACAGCACGTCCTGCAGGCTACGCTGCGCGGAAGGCAGATAGAGCGTGATCCGGTCGCCTTCCGCTTCGACGGCTTCGATGCGCGGATGTTCCTTGAGTTCACGCAGCAGCTCGTCCGTCACCGGCGAAGCCTGCAGCAGAATCCGTTCCTGCTGGGCCGCCCGCTCGCGCAGCTCCGCCTGGCTGCCGGAAGCGATCAGATGCCCGCGGTCGACGATCGCCACCCGGGAGCTGACCGCTTCGACTTCCTCCATGTAATGGCTCGTATAGACGATCGTCGAGCCCGCTCGGTTCAGCTCGCGCACCGAATCGAGGATATGGTTGCGCGACTGCGGATCGATACCTACCGTCGGTTCGTCCATGATGATCAGCTTCGGCCGGTGCATGATCGCGCAGGCGATATTGAGCCGCCGCTTCATGCCGCCCGAGAACGTCGCCGGCAGCTCTCTCGCCTTGTCTTCGAGCCCGACGAATTCCAGCGCTTCCCCGACCCGCTGCTTGAGCAGGGCGCCGCGCAGGCCGTACAATCGCGCAAAAAACGTCACGTTTTCCGCGGCCGACATTTTTTCGTACAGCGCCAGGTCCTGCGGCACGAGTCCGAGCATGCGCTTGACTTCGATCGGCGACTTCCGGACCGAGATGCCGCCGACGCGGATCTCGCCGCTGTCGATGCCGATCAGCCCGCAGATCATGCCGATCGTCGTGCTTTTGCCTGCGCCGTTCGGCCCGAGCAGCCCCAGCACCTCTCCTTCTTCCACGTTCAGACTCAGATGGTCGACCGAAATGCGGCTGCCGTAGCGCTTCACCACGTCGTTGATTTCGATAAAAGACATTGCCTCGTTCCCCTTTCGTTATGCCTATTGCTTCGGCTTATACTCGCATTGTACGTAGGTTCGGCGCCGCTTGCAGGTACAAAAAGTCATGAGTTCGAAAGGCGGTTCGAAAAGCGGCATGACCAAAGTCACCTCCGTCTTCGCCGGGTACGCATGCTATAATCGGAAAAAGGCGCGCATCGCGTCAAACTGCGAACACGGGAGTGGAGGCCAAGTGAGGTTTGCGATACGCGGAAGCTTGATCTTCGTCTCGGCGGCGGCCGGCCTGTACACCGCGCTGCCCGGCGAACTGCCGACGTATACGACGGGCGTGCTGGCGTTCGCGGCGCTGACGGCGGCGGAACGCTTCGGCCTGCCGGACCGGCTGCGCATCGCTCTGCATGCGGCGCAGCTTCTGTGCGCGTTCTGGCTGACGGAACGGTTCGGACCGGCGATGCTGTTCCTCTCCCTGTCGAGCCTGCAGGGATACGTGCGAAGCGGAACGTTTCCCGAAGGGCTGCTGGCGGCCGCCCACCTGTTGGCGCTGAATCTGGCGCTGGCCGGCGAAGACGTTCCGACGCGGCTCAACGCCAACCTGGCTTTTCTGCTGAGCGCGGGCCTGCTTGGGCTGCTGGGCGGCAGCGAACGGAGCGAACGCGAGATCCGGAGGCGCTACGACGGGCTGCGGCTGCGCCATTTCGAGCTGCACGAACAACGCGAGCGCCTGGCGGCGTTCGCGGCGCGGATCGAGGAGGAAGCGCAGGACGAAGAGCGCGTGCGGATCGCCCGCAAGCTGCACGACGATATCGGCCACCGGCTGATCCGTATCAAAATGATGATGGAAGCGGCGCTGCATATTCTGCCGACGGAACGCGAACGGGCTGCGGCGATGCTGGAGCAGATTCGCCGGCAGCTCGAAGAGAGCATGGAAGAGATCCGGCTGTCGGTCAAAAAAGGCACGACGGCAAGCCGCGCCGAGCACGAGTACGCGCTCGACCGCCTGCTCGGCGAGACGGGCGAGCAGGCCGGCATCCGCACTTCGTACCTGATCCGCGGCCTGCCTTACGCGCTGTATCCGAGCTACCGCGTGACGCTGTACCAAAATGCGCGGGAGTCGCTGACCAACGCGCTGCGGCACGGCCGAGCCGACTACGTCGAACTGACGCTCATCTACGAGCCGGACGCCGTCGTGACGGAGATTCGGAGCGGGCGGACGGGCGACGCGGACGGGCAGCGTTTGGAAGTGGTACAGCGGGTAGAGCCGGAACGGACGAAGATTCGTCCGGGCATGGGCATACGCGGCATGGCGGAGCGTACGCGGCACCTCGGCGGCGAACTGCGGATCGAGCCGGGCCCGCCGTTCACCGTCGTGACCCGGCTGCCGGTCCGCGCTCATAAAGCGGCGGAATGAAGGCGAACGCGCACCGCGAAGGGTGCAGCGAATAGCGCGGCGCAGAATACAGCGAAGACACTGACGCTGACGAACAAGGCGCAGCCGGCGGTCAATGAGCGCCAGCTGCGCAAGAGGAGGAAACCGCATGATCCGGCTCATCATCGCCGACGACGATATTTTCATCCGGGAAAGTCTGCACATCATGCTCGGCATGGACCCCGAGATCGAGGTCGTGGGGTCGGCCGGCAACGGCGAAGAAGCATTGCGGCTGCTGGAGCAGGGCATAGCGGCCGATCTCGTGTTAATGGACATCCGCATGCCGGTATGCGACGGCGTGGAAGGCACGCGGCGGATCAAGTCGCGCTTCCCGCATGTGCGCGTACTTGTGCTCACCACGTTCGACGACGACGAATTTATTACCGAAGCGATCCGCGGCGGCGCGAGCGGCTATCTGCTCAAAAACATCCCGCCCGACCGGATCATCAAAGGCATCAAAACGGTGCACGAAGGCAGCATGCTGATCCATCCCGATATCGCGGCCAAGCTGGCGGGGCTGCTGGCGCCTCCTGCGTCGCAAAAAGCTCGGATGGCGGCGCAGGCTCCCCATGCGGCTGCGGCCGGAGCAGTTCCGGTGGTTCCAGTGGTTTCGGCCCCGGCGTCAGAGGCGTCCGAAGCGCGGCACGCGGCGAACGCGCGGGCACGGCTGGCGGAATACGGGCTGACTCCGTCGGAATGCCAGGTCGTGGGTCTGATCGCCGAAGGGCTGTCCAACCGCGAGATTGCGGGCCGGCTGTACTTGAGCGAAGGCACGGTCAAAAATTACGTCACGGAGATTCTGTCCAAGCTGTCGCTGCGCGACCGGACGCAGATCGCGATCTTTTATTTGCGCCGGCGGTAGCGGTTCGGGGAGAATCTTGGTGAGAAAAAACGGCGGAACAAGTTCCAGAACAAAGGTTGGGATACGTGCCGGAAAAGATCCCGGAACCAAAGCTGGAACTTGTTCTGGAACAAGTCCCGGAACAAAGCTCAGCAAAAAAGCCCGACGTCCGGAAACTTCCGGATGTCAGGCTTTTTGAGCGGGACGCTTAGGCATGGATAGACCGGGCAATCGGCGGGCCGAGCGCGGTCAAGCGACCGGATTCCAGTTGGCGGCCGGGGCGTTCGGCTCGCGCGTGCCGGCATTGTCGGCCGGCTCCGCCTGCGCGTCGAACGGCTTGCTCTCCAGGCGCTCCGCTTCGGCCGCTTCGGCGGACGAAGCCGCTGAAGCGGCGGAAACTTCCGCCTGGTCCAGCTTGAAGCGGGCAAGCGTGCCCTGCAGCTCTTCCGCCAGCTGCGAGAGGAACTTGGCCGAGCCCTGCACTTCTTCCATCGTGGACAGCTGTTCTTCGCCGGCGGCGCTGACTTCTTCGATGCCGGCGGCTCCCTGCTGGGCAATCGAGCTGACTTCGCGCATCGCGTCGGCCACCTGCGTCGTCTGCTCGAGCAGCGTATCAATCAATTCGCTCGCTTGGCCGGTCTCCTGGGCCACACCCGAGACCGAACCGCGGATTCGGCCGAACACTTCCGAGATCTCCCGGCCGCTCTCCACGCCGAGCTTCACCCGCTGCGCGCCTTCGTTCAGCGAATCGACGGCCGCTTCCGACTCTGTCTGAATCGCCGCGATGATCTCGCTGATCGTGCGCGTCGATTCGGCCGAGCTTTCCGCCAGTTTGCGGATCTCCTGGGCGACGACGGCAAAGCCCCGGCCGGCTTCTCCGGCTCTTGCCGCTTCGATCGAAGCGTTGAGCGACAGCAGATTGGTCTGGCGCGCGACCTGATCGATCAGTCCGGCGGCGGCGCCGATCTCTTCGGAGCGGCGGCGCAGCCCGGTCACGACTTCAAGCGCCTGCGTTACGCTGCGTTCGATCTCGTTCATGCGGCCGATCGTCTTGCGCACTTCCTCGCTGCCGAGTTCGGCCGCTTCGTTGGCCAACCGGACAGAATCGGCGATGCCTTTGCCGTTTTGGCCGAGCAGACGCATATGGTTCTCCATCTCGTCCACGAAGCCGCTGACGCCGGCGATCGACTTGGCCTGCGTCTCGAAGCCGTCCGTCAGTGCCGCCGAAGAAGTCGCGATATGCTCGGCCGCTCCGGTCGTCTGTTCCGCGCCCGCCGTAAGCTGCTGCGAAGAAGCGGACAGCGTAACGGCACTCTCGTCGATCCGGCGGACCATGTCGCGCAGCCCGTCGATCATCCGGTTGAACGACAGCGTCACCTGTCCGATCTCGTCGCGGAACAAATACGTGCCCTGTACGCTGAGATCGCCGCTCTCGGCCTGTTCCATCATCTTCTGCATACCGCGCAGCGGACGCGCGACGAGGCGGGCGATCAGCAGACCGCCGCCCGCGACCAGCAGCACGCCGACGGCGATACAGACCAGGATCAGCAGCGTCGAGCTCTGCGCCGCTTCCAGCGAAGCGGCATTGTTGCCCTGCGCTTCCCGCAGCAGCTGCGAGTTCAACTGGTTGACGGTCCGGTTGACCTCCTCGCGGATCGGCTGCAGTTCCGTCTGGAACAGCCGGTACGCTTCTTCGCCCTGATTGCGCGATGCCAGATCGACGATCCGCGAACGAACGTTGAAATACTCCGGCATCAGCCCGTTGTAGGCGTCGTACAGCGCTTTGGCGTTCGGGCTCAGCGCCGTCTCCTCCAGCGCCGCGTACGCCATCGCGTTGCGCGCCGTGCGATCGCTGATACTCATCGACAGATTTTGGTTCGCCGTATAATCCTCGTTCAAAATCATCTCCATGACGTAAGCTTCGATCGCGCTGTTATTGGAGCTGACCTGTCCGATCGAGTTCAGCGACAGCACGTTGTTCCGATACATGTTTTCCGATTTTTCGGCCATCGTCTTCATTGCGGAAAAACCGGTGTACCCGACAACCAGCAGCATGATTCCCGACAGCAGGGTAAGCGCCAAAATTTTGGTTTGAACCTTGAAGTTTCGCATTTCGTTCACCGCTTCCTCAACTAGTCTGAAAGTCTCTCTGTTGCTCAATTTTCTTCATTCTATCAGCTTCCCGTAAATTCTGTGCACGGTTTTTATGAATAAAACACCCTTTTTTGTGACTTTTTCTGCGTAAGCGGATACATTGGGCCTATCCGAACATAGGCCGAAAGGATCATGTCAGTTATAAGCCGTTACTCTGCCGAATACAGCAAAAAAAGACGGAATTCCCGCAGCGGGGAATTCCGTCTTGTGTGGATCGAACCTATATCCGTGTCGCGAGGCGCCGCCGGATTCAATCGGCTTTCGAAGAAGCGGCCGATACGTCCGCGGCTTCATCCGCCGGGTCTGCGGCAGGCTGCCCGGATGCCCGGTCGCCCCGGTCGTCTGTCGACCGGGCGCCGTTGTCGACGGCAGCCGGAGCCGGCGGCAGAAGAGCGGGCGCCGCGACGACGCGGCCCTGCTCGGCCTGCACGCTCCACAGGCCCGGCAGCGACAGCGGCCGGTACGGCTGTTCGGACAGCGAAGCGTCGTCCGGCGCGAACACGAACCCCAGCTGGTGATGGTCGCCCGCATAGATCGGGCGCTGGAGGAACTTGCTGTCTCCGCGGCGGTTCTCCACCTGCAGCTTGCAAAACGCCGAGTTCATCCGCAGCGCTTCGTGCATCTGCTGCTCGGTGAAGACCGGGCTGCCGTTGACTTTGAGCAGCGTCTCGCCCGGCAGGATGCCCATGTCCTCGGCCGGACTGCCGGGCTGGACGGCCAGAATCTTGAGTCCGCGACCTTCGTGCGCGTACATCGCCTGCTGGCCGTCTTCTTCGCGGACACCATCGCGCAACAGCGCTTCACGCAGGGCGATGCCCGCGACGGCCGCGATCAGCGTCATCGGCGGCCAGAAGACGGCGCCGAACGCAAGCGCCAGCAGCGCCGCGCCGAACATAAGCCCGCGCCGCGCCGCACGGGCGGCTTTGCGCTCCGGCAGCAGCGTCCACGTCGCTTCCGCCATGCCGAACATGACCGGCAGCGCCAGCAGCGTGTAGCCGGCCGCCTCCGGCAGGCCCAGCCAGCCGTTCAGCGGCGGCTGCCACGGCAGGGCGCCGATCGGGCCGTTCTCCGACGGCACGAGCAGCAGCGTCGGCGCAAGCCACAGCATGCGCAGGACGTAAGCCCCGACCGGGCGGCCGCGCTTGCCCGGTATGTAGGTCGGCAGGGCAAACGACTTGCCCTGCCAGGCGATCAATCCGCTCTCCGCCAGATGCAGCAGGGCGGCCAGCACGAGCAGCGCGGGCACGTTCAGCCCTTCGACGGCTGCGAACGCCGTGCCCCAGAAGCCGCCCTGCGGCAGCCCGGGAACAAGGCCCAGCACAAACTGCAGGGCGCCGAGCACGCCGACCGCATACGCGAAGTTCGCGAAGCGGACCCGCACCGCGAGCAGGATCAGCGTCGTGATCCATACGGCGGTCGCGCCCTGCGGCGTCAACGTAAAGCCGAGCCCGGCCAGCACGAGCGACACGGCCGCGCCGGCGCATAGTCCGCCGAGCAGCGCACGCGCCGCAAAGCCGCCGTATCCGTGCAGCCGGATATGAAACAGCTTGCGCTCCAGCAGGCCCTGACGACGATAATATAACAGCAGGATCAAAAGCCCCGCCCAATAGAAAGGCTGAATCACAAGTTCCAGCAGTGCCGACAGGATGATTTCCAGGTATGCGTTCATCGGTTTCTCCTTTTCGTCCCGCTTCTAAAAAAAGAAGGCTCGCGCCTTCTTTTCGTTCAAACCGCTAGGTTTAGGAGTTCGACGCCGGAGCGAGCGTTTCCTGCTTCAATTCCTTGATCGCCCGATTCAACTGGGTATCGTTGGCCGGATCGGTAATCGCTTCAAGCGTAGCCGCTTCGAGTGCGACCGCCGTTTTTTCGTCGATCATGCCGCTGACCGTCATCTTTTGCGCTTGTTGGAACGCTTGAACCTGTTTCTTCGTTTCGGCATCGAAATACCCGTCTTTGCGTTTGGTATCATAGCCGAGTCCACTCAGCATGACCTGCGCGCTTTTGACGCTTTCGTTGTTCATGTCGAACTTCCACGTTTTCTCCTTGTTGATCGGAGCGACGGTGAAATAGTCCGGCTGGCTGACTTTTTCGTCCGGTTTGATTCCTTTTTCATGAATCCATTCGGCATCCGGCGTCAGCCATTTGGCGATCGTCAGTTTGAGCAGCGTGCCTTTGCCCAGTTCGTTCGGAACGCTCGTCTGCACGGTGCCTTTGCCGAACGAGTTTTCCCCGAGCAGCTTGGCTCCCGCCGATTCTTGGAGCGCGCCCGCCATAATCTCCGACGCGCTTGCGCTGCCGCCGTTGATCAAGACCGTGACCGGGTAATCTTTGATCTTTGCCGTGCCCGACGAACGGAACACTTTGCGCGCCACGCCGCGCTCTTCTTCCTGCACGATGATGCTGCCTTTCGGCACGAATTCCTTGGACATGTCGACGACGACGTCGAGCAGGCCGCCCGGATTGCTGCGCAGGTCGATGACGAGCCCTTCCATGCCTTTTTGCTCAAGCTTGGACAGTTCTTCCTTGAACCGTTCGCCCGTGTTGGTCGAGAACTGCGTCACTTCGATAATGCCGATGCCGCCGTCTTCCATCCGCGCGTTCACGGTCTCCAGCTTGATATCCGAGCGGGTAATCTCGAATTTGATCGGGTCCTGCGTGCCCGGACGCTTGATCATGACCGTCACTTTGCTGCCTTTGGGACCGCGAATTTTGGATACGGCCGTCTGCAGATCAAGTCCGGCTAACGATTCGCCGTCGACCGACAGCAGGACGTCTTTGGCCTGCACGCCCGCTTTTTCGGCCGGCGATCCCTTGATCGGGGAGATGACCGTCACCTGTTCGTTCTTCAGTTCCACTTCCGCGCCGATTCCGGTAAACGAACCCTGGATCGACTCGTTAAATTCGCTCGCCTGTTCGGCCGGCATATAAGCGGAATACGGATCTTCGAGCGAGCCGACGATGCCGTTGATTGCGCCCGTCACGAGCTTCTCGTGATCCACTTCCTTGTAGTAGTTGTCTTCGATCAGCCTGACCGCCGCATTGAGCTTGTTCATGTCGACCCGGCTCAGTCCGGTACTTGCGCTTGCACTTGAACTCGCTCCGCTGCTTGCGAAGATCGGATAATTCGTCAAGGCCAGCATCGCTCCCCCTCCGATGATCATTGCCAGAATGACCAACAGAACCGCTGTCCGTTTTTTCACCATGGTGCAAGCCTCCTTGGAAATATCCTAAGTTTACGTTCCGAATATGAAGCGCAAGACCCGCCCCGAAAAAGCGCCGGGCGGGACCTTGAAAGCATGAAATCTTCCGTTAGTAGAACTTACCAGCCCAGGTAAGGGCCGGGATTGACCGGTTCGCCGTTTTCGCGAACTTCGAAGTGCAGGTGGGGACCGGTCGAATTGCCGGTCGAGCCGATCTCGGCGATCTTCTGTCCGCGCTGCACCGTCTGGCCGGACGAGACCATGACGCCGCCGTCGCGAATATGGCCGTACAGCGTCCAGATGCCGTTGCCGTGATCGATTACGACGGTGTTGCCGTAACCGTTCCACCACTGGGCTACCGTGACGACGCCGCCTTCGGCGGCATGGATGTCGGTGCCCTGCGGAGCGGCCATATCGACGCCCGTATGCTTTTTGATTTTGCCCGTGATCGGGTGCACGCGCGTGCCGAAGCCCGACGACATCCGGTAATGATCGACCGGCGTCAGCATCAGGCCGCTGCCGGGCGTGGCCGTCGAACCGGTATCCGGCGTCGCTTCCGGCGCCGGAGCGCTCTCCGCGTTGTACGAATAGTCGCTCGAAGACGGAGACTGCGCCGCCTGCACTTCAGCCTGCGCTTTGGCGGCTTCCGCTTCGGCCAGACGCTGTTCTTCGGCCTGCTGGGCCGCCGCGGCCTGACGCGCTTTCTCCTGCGCGACGCGCAGCGCCGCCTCCGCCGCCGCTCTGCGGCGGGCTTCTTCGATCTCGCGCTTCTCGCGTTCCAGATCGGAACGCTTCGTCGCGAACTCGACCAGCATGGAATCCTGCTCCTGGCTGATCTCGCCGGCTTCTTCGATGTCCAGCTCATACTTGGCGATCAGCTCGCGCTTTTCCTGCTCTTTGGAATCAAGCTCTTTTTTGTGGGCTTCGACTTCGGCGAGCAGCGTCTTCTGCTTGGCATGCTGCGTCTCCAGATCCGCCTGCTTCTCGATCACGATCTGCTGATCGCGCTTGTGGTCTTCCAGAATCGTGTTATCTTGGCCGATGATCCGCTTGATCGAATCGGCCCGGCCGAGGAAATCGCCGAAATCGGCCGAAGCCATCAATACGTCGAGATAAGAAACGGCGCCGTCGGTGTACATCATGCGAACACGGGTATCGAGCAGTCCTTCGCGTTCCGCGATACGCTTCTTGGCGGCTTCGAGATCTTGTTCGGTCTGCTGGAGCTGCATTTCGGTCTCCGACAGCTCTACGGTAACGCGGGTCAGCTTGCTGCCTACCGCTTCGATATTCGCCAGCACCTGCTCCAGGTACTCCGCCGTTTTATTTTTGTAATGCTCGGCTTTCTTTTTGTTGGATTCCGCCGATTTTTTCTGGGCCTGCGCTTCCTTTTCCTTCTGCTGCAGCTCTTGAAGCTGGCGATCGATCTTGTCGGTCGAAGGAGCGGAAGCGGCATGGAGGCTGGCGGGCTGAACGATCGCTGCGGCCAACAAAAGGCCGGCCAATACCGAAGCTGTTTTTTTCAAAGCGGTTTCCCATCCTTTATTCCGAATTATTGTTGCGGGCGTCGTCGCGTCAGACCTTCAAAAATTTACGGATCGAAATGGTGCTGCCCCAAGCTCCGATCAGGAATCCGAGCAGCAGAATCAGCAGGCTGAACCAGAGCCAGATTTCCTGCAGCGGAATGAGGGTGAACAGGGTCTGCGCCCAGCCTGCCGCGGCAAGCTCCACCCGATAGTACCCGTACAGCAAAATGACCAATGTCAGCGCCGAACCCGTCATACCGACGAGCACGCCCTCGATGAAGAACGGCCAGCGGATAAACCGGTTGGTCGCGCCGACCAGCTTCATGATCGCGATCTCCCTGCGGCGGGCGATGATCGTGACCTTGATCGTGTTCGCGATCAGGAACATGGCCATGGCGCCGAGCCCGATGACGAGCACCAGTCCGACGATCCGGATCGTCTGCGTCCATTTGAACAGCTGTTCCGCCGTGCCTTTTCCGTAATCGACTTCGTAAATCGGCTCGTCCGTATGCGCCGCGTTCAGCGCCATAATCTTGTCCGCCACGAACGGCACCGTCGTCGCTTCGACGACCTGCACCTGAAGCGTATCCGGAAGCGGGTTCGTTCCCGTCTCCTCGTAGCCTTTGACCATGGCGTCGCCGAGTCTTTCGCGCATCGTCTCAAGTCCTTCTTCCTTGGAAATGAACGTCAGCTGCTGCACTTCGGGCATGCTGCGAATCTCCTGCTCGATCACTTCGCGTTCGGCCTGCTGTATGTCCAGATTGAGGTAGACGCTGATCTCGACCTGCTTGTCGGCCGTGTCGGCGGCCCGGTCCAGGTTCAGGACGAGCAGCAGGGCGACGCCGAGCAGAGCCAGCGACACGATAATGGACAGCATCGAAGCGACCGACATCCAGCCGTTGCGGAATACGTTTTTCGTGCCCTCGCGAAAATGCCGCAGAAGGGTATTAAAATTCATAACCGTATTCTCCCCTCAGCTGGTCGCGCACGACGTGCCCGTTCTCGATCGCCAAGACCCGTTTGCGCATCGTGTTGACGATTTCCTTGTTGTGGGTCGCCATGACGATCGTCGTGCCGCGGAAATTGATCTCGTCGAGCAGCTGCATGATGCCCCACGACGTCTCCGGGTCGAGGTTGCCGGTCGGCTCGTCCGCGACGATGACCGAAGGATTGTTGACGATTGCGCGGGCGATCGCCACGCGCTGCTGCTCGCCGCCGGACAGATGGGCCGGTTCGCGGTTCGCTTTGCTCTTCAGCCCGACCAGGTCGAGCACTTCCATGACTCTTTTCTTCATGATCTTTCTCGGCGCCTCGATGACTTCCATCGCGAAAGCGACGTTTTCGTAAGCGGTCAGTTTGGGCAGCAGCCGATAATCCTGGAAAATAACCCCGATATTCCGGCGCAGCAGCGGAATGTTGCGCTGCTTGAGCTTGCCGAGGTTGAATCCGTTCACGGAAATCTGTCCCTTGGTCGGCACTTCTTCCCTATAGATCAGCTTCATGAACGTCGATTTGCCGGCGCCCGAAGGGCCGACGACGTAGACGAATTCGCTGCGGTCGATCTGGAGCGAAACCCCTTGAAGCGCGTGGGTTCCGTTCGGATATGTCTTCCACACATCCTGCATGTCGATCACGGTATCACTTCCCGAATTTGGATTTGAAGCTCAAGGCGCAGTCGCGTCCCCCGCGCGCCTCTCGTTCCCCGGTGCCGCCGGACGTGCCGCGGCCCTGTATCTATTCAAGCCCGAACGTCGCTGCTTAACCGTTCGTGCCCGTTCAACTCTCCTCTATGTAGTTCATTGTAACAAATTTGTATCCATATGAGTAGAGAGCCGGTCTTCCCATCCTGCACAAAGCGAAGGGGGAGGTTTTTCTTATTGCGACCTCTTGCAAAAAAGCTTCGGGCACGCTAGCAAGCGGCTCCGAAGCTTACGGGGTACTTCCCCGGGCCGAACAGACTCGTTCCGGCCTTAATTCCGACTATGATGGACCCGATGCGTCGACCGGGAGCCTACGATTTTCGAACGAACGCCGCGCGGTGCGTTCAACGACCCGCCGGGCACACAGTCCGGCACGCACGCGCAAACCCAGTATAACCGATGCTCCCCGGCCGCGTCCACTTCGCCCAAGATGCCCCGTTACGGAGCGACCGTGCCGCTTCCGTCCGCCGCTGCGCCGGCCGGGTCTGTCCCCGCGGCACCATCGGCCGGAGCCGACTGCGGCACATAGCTGGCCGTGAACGTCACGGTCGCTTCAAGCAGCGCGCCGTTGAAGTCGTAAGGCTTGTTCAGCGTGAATTGTTCTACGGACGTCAGACGCGGCAGATCCTGAATCGCGCTCATCCACGCCTTGATGGCGGCGTAACTGCCCTGAATATTGGCGGTCACGTAGATCGAACGCACCTGGCCGGAAGCCGGTTCGGCTTCGCTCACCGCCGCCTGATCGCCGCCCGCCGTGTTTTCGTTCGCGAACGTGGCGTCGGACAGCCGCACGCTTGTAGCCAGTCCCACATTGTAGAGATCGTTTACGATCTGCTCCTGATTCGGATCGGCCGGCAGCCGGCGCGCGATCTCTTCCTCGCTCAGCTCGCTCGTTCCTTCGGTCGTCAGCTCGTCGATTTTGCGCTGGTAAATCTCGTTCTCCTGCTGGAGCCGGGCAATCTCGCCGTCGGTTGCGGCGATCTCTTCCGACTGCGGGCGAATCATGAGCATGTAAGGCACCAGCAGCAGCATGAACAGCACGGCGACGCCCAGTATGAGCGCCTGACGGTTATTATGGATTCGTTCCATCATTGACGCTTTCCTCCTGTGTCGTAAGATCCGAAGACGCCGCACCCGGCGCGATCGCGTTGCCGATCGACCGCGTCGAGTCGGCGGCCGCGTCCGCGTCGCTTTGCGCAGCAGCCTGCATCCCCTGCAGGGACACGCTGTACACGGCCGCGTACAAGCCGGTCGCGCCTGCCGTGCTTCCGTTCCCTGTATCGCCTTCTTCCGCGAGAGTGGCAATCGTGGCGTTCGAGACGAAGGCGAGACGCTTCAACCGGGCCAGATAAGCCGCGGCGTCTTCGATCTTGCCCACGTCGACCGTCAGGTCGATCGTGCTGTTTTGCGAATAGGAAATGTCGCGAATGACGCCGCGCTGCGGAAGCTGGGCGTCCAACTGCTCCAGTACCGCCGTCGCGTCCATGCGCGCGGCTTCCAGCTGCAGGATCAGCGCGGCCGGAGAGCCTCCGCCTCCTTGCAGCCCGGCCAATTCGAGCTGCTTGACCTGGCTGTCCGACTGAAGCGACGCGACCTGCGCGGTCCGGTCGGCCAGTTCGCTTTTTTGAGCCAGATAAGTGACCGTCACGCCTCCTGCCGCGAGCACCCAGATCAGCAGCAGCGCAACGAGCGCATACGGCAGCACCTTCACGTCGCGGTCTTCCCGCGGCAGCAGGTCGATCAGGCTGTTCTTGTCGTCCCGCAGCGCGGCCCCGACCGCGACGCGGTACAGGTTGAGCGACGAATCTTCGGTTTTGCCGGCCACTGCTTCCAGCTGCAGTTCCTGAATATCGATCTCCGCAAGCGCAAGCCGCAGTTCGTTCACGAGCTGCCGGCGAATCGCTTCCGGGCCGGTGACGACCAGCTCGTTGATCCGCGCGGCGCCGTCATGCAGGCTGTATTGGTAGAAATTGAGCATACGCGAGATTTCGGCTGTAATTTCCACGATCTGCTCGGTCGACAGACTGTCTTCCCCGAGCGCGGCTTTTTGGGCCAGGTAGGACTCGGATTGGAACATCGGCGCTTCGTCGGCCAGATCGAGCAGGTTGATCGTGCGCATGAATACCGGATTGCCTTCACGGAACATGTAGACGTCCATTTGCGAATGTTCCAGATGCACGAGCATCGTATCGGCAAAAGGCTTGTCCTGCGCGATTCCGGTCATACGAGCAAGCGCCGTCGCCGACACTTCCACGCTGTCCGTCTTGACGCCCGCTTCGTCCAGAATGCCGATATATTCGTTGATCAGCCGGCTCGGCGCCGCAAATACGAGCACCCGGGTCACTTCTTCCTCGATCCCGTCTTCCTGCTTGATCTTCTCGCGGCCGATCGGAATGAAATCGTACACCGGTTCTTCGAACGGCAGATGCAGTCCCGTCTCGACTTCGAGCGCGACGAGCTGTTCCACCTGCTTCGGATTGACGGCGGAGATGTTCATTTTGCGGATAATGACCTGCGAAGGCGGCACCGACAGCGCGACCCGGCTGCCTTTGAGGCCCTCCTGCTCGACCCACTCCCGAATCTGCGTACGCAGCTTTTCCTCGTCGGCGATCTGGTTTTCGATAATCGTCCCGGGTTCGAGCGGCAAAAAGCTCTGCTGTTCGATCTCCCAGGTTTTGTTGTTTTTGAGTTGGATGAAGCGGACCCCGGTCTGTTCGATCGTAAGTCCCGCTTTTTTGCTTCCGAGTCCCAGCATGCCTGGTGTGTCCTCCTAACCGATCAGCGAGAAATATCCGCCGATAATCTGCGTTCCATAGAGATAAGCGATCAGCGTGCCCAGCGCCAGCCACGGTCCGAACGGAACGGGCTGGCGGCGCTGCACGATTTTAAAAGAAATCAGAAGTACGCCCACGATCGTGCCGAACGCGCAGGCCAGCATGAACGCGAGCACGGCCGGCCCGATCCCGAGCACGAATCCGCACAGCGCGAACAGCTTGACGTCCCCCATGCCCATTCCGCCTTGGGTCAGCAGAACGATCAACAGGATCAGCCCGCCGCCGAACAGGCCGCCCAATCCGTAATGCCACCACGGCGCTTCCATGAACGCCAGGCGCAGCACGATCAGGATCGGCGCGAAAAAGAGCAGCACTTTGTTCGGAATGAGCATGTATTTCAAATCCGCCACCGTGACGATCACGCACAGGCTGACCAGCACGAGACCGAGCCCGGCTGCCCCCGTCAGGCCGAAGCGGAGAAACATCCAGAGGAAAAGCAGCCCGGTCGCCGCTTCGAACAGCGGGTAGATCGGCGAGAACTTGATCCCGCAGTGCCTGCATTTCCCTTTTGAAAACATATAGCTGAATACCGGAACCATGTCTTTGGCGCCCAGACGCGTACCACAGTTCCCGCAGCGCGACGGCGGATGCACGACGGACTCGCCCACAGGAACCCGAAGGCCGACGACATTGAAAAAAGAGCCGAATAACAGGCCCACGACGGTGACGTAGATGGCGATAAAAATAGTCATCGGGTAAGGCACGTTGGAGTAAGGCGCTCCAGTCCAAAAGGTTGTTCCAATCGCTGTTGCCCTCCAATTTTCGGATAAGATAAGCCAAAGAGTGAAATTGGAGGGCAATAGCGACCTTTCCGCTTTCTACAATCCTTTAGCCTTATGCTGAGATTAAAAAGCGAAGATATAAAACGAGCCGGAAAAACGGTAGGTTTTTCCGGCTCGAATTTCTTACGTTAAATCAAATATATACATGGGAATAGACGAGCCTTTATCTGTCTGTTCCTTTCAGAACTTGATCAGCTGTGTAAGAACGTTTAGTCGTTCCGGCAGTAAGGGTAACTCCAGTCAATTTACCAGAAGCATAAGTGACAGTTCCTGCAGTCACAATTTCTTTATTACTTGGCAAACGTAATGGGTCATCTACATATTTTTTGCTTTGGAGGCTTTCGTCACCAGCTTTAGGCGAGATTACCTCGATTGTTGTTACTTTTGTAAAGTCTCCGCCTTTTTCGCCTGTGACGTACAAGCGCGAAGCATCATAAACTTGACGAGCTGTAGCGACATCAGCATCATCTTTTGAGTTATTGATGATTCCGCTAATCAAAGGAATCGCAATAACCGCGATAATCGCGATGATTACCAGTACCGCCAAGAGCTCGATCAGGGTGAAGCCTTTTTCTTCCTTGCCCATTTTCGACCATACGCGCTGCATGAATGTCGATTTACCTGTTTCCTGCACTTCTACTTCCTTGACTGCTCCTGCTTGATTCATCTTTTTCCACTCCCGTGAGTTAGATTCCGGATTTCTCCGGTACTGCTATTCGATCTCAAACTTGAGATCAGATCGCGGCGCCGTACATATCCTATTAGGAAATAGGCACTTCATATGGAGCCGCGCGCTTTTTTTAAATACTGCTGTACAAAGAGAACATCGGCAGCATGATCGCGGCCATGATGACACCGACGACGGCGGCCAGGAACGTAATCAAGATTGGTTCCAGCAGCGATTTCAACCGATCGACCGTGTTGTCCACGTCCATCTCGTAGAAATCGGCGACTTTGGCGAGCATGTCCCCCAATGCTCCGGTCTCTTCGCCGATCGCGATCATCTGCGTGACGAGCGGCGGGAAGACCCACGATTTTTCCAACGGCCCCGAGAGCGAACGTCCCTGACGGAGCGAATCGCCGGCGCTGCGGATAACCTGGCCGATGACCCGGTTGCCGGCGACGTCTTCGACGATCGTCAGCGACTGCAGGACGGGCACGGCGCTTGCATATAATGAAGAGAACGTACGGGTGAACTGCGCGATCGAGCTTTTCTGATTCAGCTTGCCGAACACCGGAACTTTGAGCTTCATGTAATCGATCCAGTACGCGCCCTGTTCGGTACGCTTGGCCACGAAGAAAGCGGCGATAAGAATCAGGATCGCGAGCCCCCATAAGTACCAGTAATGCTGGATGCTGTTACTGAGCGCCAGAACCGCGATCGTGATCGCCGGCAGTTCCGCGTCGAACGAATCGAACATCGTGATGAACTGCGGCACGATCGCCCACAGCAGGTACACCGTGGATACGATCGCCAAGACGGCGACCGTCGCCGGGTAAGTCAGCGCCGATTTTACTTTTTCCCGGGTCGAGTGCTGCTTCTCGAAGAACATCGCCAGGCGATCCAGCGTGCCTTCGAGGTCCCCCGTCTCTTCCCCCGCCCGCACCATGCTCACGAACAGCGACGGAAAGATTTTGCGGTGTTCCTGCACGGCCTGCGAGAACGGAATGCCTTTGAGCAGGCTCGACGAGACCTGGATCAAGGCGCTTTTGAGCGCTTTGCTCTCGGTCTGTCCGGCCAGGATCGTCGTCGCGTCCACGATGGTGATGCCGGCGCGCATCAGCGTGGCGAACTGGCGGCAGTAGATGATGAAATGGATCGACTTGACCGGATTGCCGATATAGATTTCTTTGGACAAGACCGTATTGTTCTTCTCGACGAGCGAGAAAACTTTCAATCCGCGTTTGCGGAGTTCTTCCATGGCGGCGGCTTTGTCGCTCGCGTTCATCTTGCCTTTGAGCCGCTTGCCGCTGCCGGTTCGCACCTGATATTCGAACTGCGCCATCAGGCGGTCACCTCCGTCATGTACTCTTTGGCGGCCGCCGGATCAACCTGTCCGCGCTGCAAATGCTCGCGGATATTCATCTCCAGCGTGTGCATGCCGTGCGCTTTGCCGGTCTGCATGACGCTGCGGATCTGGTGGATCTTCTCCGAGCGGATCAGGTTGGCGACGGCCGGCGTATTGATCAGCACTTCCGTCGCGCAGGTCCGCCCCTGCCCCCCGCGGTTCGGCAGCAGGCGCTGCGAGATCACGGCGGTCAGGACCGAAGCGAGCTGGGTGCGCACCTGCGGCTGCTGGTGGCCCGGGAAAGCGTCGATGATCCGGTCGATCGTCTTCGGCGCGTCCGTCGTATGCAGCGTCGCCAGCACCAGATGGCCCGTCTCCGCGGCCGTAATCGCCGCCGAGATCGTCTCCAGGTCCCGCATTTCGCCGACCAGGATCACGTCCGGGTCCTGCCGGAGCGCGGCCCGCAGGCCGTCCGCGAAGCTTGCCGTATCCAGTCCGACTTCGCGCTGATGGACAAGCGACTTGCGATGGTCGTGCATGAATTCGATCGGATCTTCCAGCGTGACAATATGCTTGCTGGTCTTCGTATTGATGTCGTGAATCATGGCTGCGAGCGTCGAAGACTTGCCGCTGCCGGTCGGGCCGGTGACGAGAATCAGTCCCTGCGGCCGGTGCGCCAGCAAAGCCAGCGCCCCGGGAAGGCCGAGCTGCTCCATCGTCGGAATGCGTTCCGGAATGGAACGGGCCGAGATCGCCGCATGGCCTTTTTGCCGGTAGACGTTGATCCGGAACCGGTCGGCGCCCGGCAGGGCGTAGGCGAAGTCGAGTTCGCCTTCGGTCCGGAAGCGAAGGGCGCGTTCTTCGCCGAGCAGGTCGGCCGCCATTCGTTCCGCTTCCGCCGGGCTGACCGGTTCGCCGGCCAGCGGCATCAGCGAACCGTGGATGCGTACGCTCGGCGGCGCGCCGACCGCGATATGCAGGTCCGACGATCCTCTGGCGTGCATCTCGCGCAGCAGCTCTTCGATTGTCCGGTTGTGTTCGTTCATCTTCTGCAGCTCCTCCGCCGTTCGTCGGAAGCCCTTGCGTTTAGTGGGCGACCGTTTCTTTCATGACTTCCTGAAGCGTCGTGATGCCCATGCCGACTTTGCGGAAGCCGTCTTCGAGCAGTGACTTCATGCCTTCGCGCTTGGCCACGTTGCGCATGTCTTCGATGGTACCCGATTCGTTGACGAGGCGGCGCAGCGCGTCGCTCATCGGCAGCACTTCGTGGATCGCGACCCGGCCTCGGTAGCCGGTCGTGCTGCAGTTGCCGCATCCTCTGCCTCTATATAGCTTATCGGCGAAAATCCCGTGACTGTGCATGAGAATTTTCTCCTGTTCCGAAGGCGTGTACTCCGCTTTGCATTCCGGGCATATTTTCCTGACCAGCCGCTGGGCGACGACGCCGATCAGCGACGAAGCGATCAGGTACGGCTCGATGCCCATATCGCGCAGACGCGTTACGCTGCTGACCGCGTCGTTCGTATGCAGCGTCGACAGCACCAGGTGGCCTGTCAGCGAAGCGCGAACCGCGATCTCGGCCGTCTCCGTATCCCGGATCTCCCCGACCATGACGATATTCGGATCCTGACGGAGAATGGAGCGCAGGCCGGCCGCGAACGTCAGGCCGATGGCCGGGTTCACGTGAACCTGATTGATGCCTTCGATCTGGTACTCGACCGGGTCTTCGACGGTAATGATGTTCGCTTCTTCGGTATTGAGATGGTTCAGCGCGGAATAGAGCGTCGTCGTCTTGCCGCTGCCGGTCGGACCGGTAAGCAGCATGATGCCGTACGGGCGTTCGATCATTTCCTTGAACACGGTAGAGTTGCGGTCGTCGAAGCCGAGCTTGTCCATCGACTGCACGCCGGTCGTCAGGTCGAGCAGACGAAGTACGATCTTCTCGCCGTGCACCGTCGGGAGCGACGACACCCGGATATCGATCATGCGGTAATCGACCTGCATCTTGATCCGTCCGTCCTGCGGCAGGCGCCGCTCGGCGATGTTCAGCTTGGCCATGATCTTCAGGCGCGCCGTGATAAAGCCCTGCATCTGCTTCGGAATCATCCGTTCGGTCCGCAGCGAGCCGTCGATCCGGTAGCGGATCGCCAGATTGTTCTCGCCCGGATCGACGTGAATGTCGGAAGCGCGCAGTTGGGCGGCCTGCTGGATCATCTGGTTGACCAGCTTGACGATCGGCGAATCTTCGTCGGTGATCTCGGTCTCTTCGATCTCTTCCGCGCTCGGCAGTTCGCCCATCATCTGGTTCATCGAATCGCGCAGGCCGTAATGCCGGGCGATCGCCCGCTGCAGCTCGTCCCGCGTACAGATGGCCGGCTCGATCCGGAAGCCCGTGCTCATGCGCAGGTCTTCGATCGCGAAGTAATCGAGGGGATCGGCCATGGCGACCATCAGCTTGCTGCCTTCTTTCATAAATGGCAGTACCTGATAGCGCTTGGCCATGCTCTCCGGAATGATCTGCGTGATGGCCGGGTCGATCTGGTATTTGAACAGGCTGACATGGGGAATCCCGAGCTGGAACTCCAGCACTTCGATCAGCTGCTGCTCCGTGATCGTGCCCTGCGCGATCAGATGGTCGCCGAGCTTGCGCTTGGTCTCCCGCTGCTCGACGAGCGCCTGCTGCAGCTGCTCTTCGGAAATAATGCCGTTCTCGACGAGCAGATCGCCGAGCCTTTTCTTAATGATTGCCATTCCCGCTTCATCTCCGCATATTTATTGAAATTTGAGATTCAAACTTTGCCGTTTCCAACCGAAAAAAGAATAGGGATCTACAAGCGCATAAGTCATACGGTTTATAAAAACAGGGACCATCGACCGAAGCGTCTTTCTTTATATCGTAGAATCGGGAGGGCTTTTTTAGAGGATTTCAGAAAAAAATCTAAAATATTCGAAAAAATATAATTTCACGCGATTTATAGAGGCGGGGTGTGTAAATAGTATTGTGAACCTAAGTCTTATGACCTAAAATGATTATATACCACAGCGTTTCGATTTTGACAATTTACTTACACAAACACTCCCTGTTCCAGGTTCTTATAGGTACACGGAACGATAAGCAAGCGAAGTGAGTCATCCCCCGATTTTATTACAAACCGGCGATCCGAGGAGGAATTTTAGTGAAGAAAAAGTACGTGGGCATTTTGGCTCTCGTGTTGGCAATCGTCGCGGTAAGCGTGCCTTTCGGCATGTGGAAAGCGTTGGCCGATACGGAGCCGCCTTACCAGATCAAGATTCTTGAGATCGTCGACAACGGAGCTTACGCCCTGAATGACGCTTTGGCCGGAACGGCCAACGTCACGGTCGAGACGATGCGCATGAAGACGTTCGTCGCGATGCGCACCGAATTGGAAGGCAAGTACGACGCCATCTATTTCGGCAAAGGCTCATACAGCACGACGCAGGCACAGACTTTCACTACCGGCCCTTCCAACGAACAGCGGGCCGCCCACAACACCACCGCGATCATGAACGACATCACCAAGCTCAAAGCGGGCGAAATCGAGACCGAGTACATCCTCAAAGGCCTGCCGGTTATTTTCCACACCTCGATCGCCAGCCAGAGTCCGCGCGGCAACCTGTACGCTCTCTACAATAAGTATGCCAGCGCCGCGAGCCGTGCGAGCAATACGCTGTTCGTGTCGGATTCGAACCTGATCAGCACCGTTGCGGCGAATATCAAAAGCGGCAGCGCGCTGTACAAGCAGCGTCCCCGCGTCGAAATCGTCTCCAAGCCGGCCGACTTCCTCGCCGGTTCGACGACGGTCTATACGACCGGTAACACGCTGAGCTTTACGTTCAATGCGAACAACGTCCGGGATTTCAACACGCCCGTGAACGCCAAGCTGTATGCCAGCGTCGACAAGGTGCTTCCGCTGTCGGAAGAAAACGTCGTCGCCAGCTCCACGCTCTCTTCCCGAAGCGGCACGCTGACGTACAAACTGCCGCAGACTTATTCGGGTCCGATCTATTGGAAACTGGAACTGACGGCGAACGGCCTGAGCGATTACGCGGAAGGAGCTTTCCGGGTACGCGACAAGCAGACCGTCATCCGCGTGCTGCAGGTCATGCCGAACAACGATAACAGCAGCATGCTGAGAACCAACAACATGAATCCGTCGTATCTGCGGACGAACGATTACGATATTCAGATCACGCCGGTTCTGTTCAACGAATTCAACATGGCGAGCAACGCGAACTCCTACGCCAACCTGAACGGCAAATACGATATGGTCATGTTCGGGTTCGTCGACAATTACAACACGCAGACGTCCGGCTCCCTGACCGACGCGGCCGCGGCGGGCGTCAATGCTTTTATCAACACCGGCCAGGCCGTCATGTTCACCCACGATACGATGATCGGCAGCGCCTCCAATCCCTGGATCAAAAATTTCCAGAAAACGACCGGCCAGACCGGCGCGTACACGAATATGGGTCTGGGAGCGCCCAACCCGTCCACCCGTACCAAAATCGTCAACAGCGGCTTGCTGACCCAATTCCCGTTCGACCTTTCGCTCAAGCCGGGCAATACGAACGGTTACGTCGGACAAATCGCGCGTACGCACGACCAATACTACATGCTGGATCTCGAAGACCCGAACATCGTTCCGTGGTACAACATCGTGAGCGAAGACGCGGACGCCGCCAACTACAAGCGCGACAGCGACGACAGCTACGATCACTACTACACGTATTCCAAAGGCAATGTCACGTACTCCGGCACAGGCCATACGAATACGAACTTCCCGGAATGGGAGCAAAAATTGTTCGTCAACACGATGTTCCGCGCCTTTATCGGTTCGAACCACGCGCCGAGCGTGACCGTCATTTCACCGACGGCGGCGGAAACGACCAAACCTTCCTATTTGAAAGATTTGGTATTCAGCTACCAGGTGGACGACCTCGATCTGCAGGACCCTACCGTCTACTCTTCCGTTCGTTTCAAAGTCAACGGACAGTACGTGGACAGTATGAGTATCGCGGAGAAAAACGTACCGAAAGGTTCGGTCATCATCGAGAAGTTCAAAAATCCGCTGCTGCTGCAGCAGGGAACGGTTCAGATCGAAATCAAAGCCCGCGACAAGCAGGGCGCGACCGCCGTCAAAACGATCGACCTGACTTTGCAAAAAGTATCGGCGAACCTGCTGACGGAACGTACGCTGGACAATATCCCGGCCAACTACGAATTCCTGACCGGCAGCACGGTCGGCATGACGTACAAAGTCACGCCGCAGTCGATACCGGCCGCGGATATCCGCACGGGCGAGAACGGTCTGCAAACGCTGGAGATTTCGAATGTCGCGTATACGGAAAAGCTGCCGGCCGGCCTTGAGATCTCGGGCGCCCTGCCGCCGGGCATGACCAAGACCGGCACGCTCGCCGCCGGCTATACGCTGAGCAAGACGTTCGACAAAATCACGTACACGCTGAACGGCAGCTCGTACGTGCCGAACGCCGGCAGCCTATTCTCGTTCCATCTGAATACGATTCCGACGGCAAAAGCGACCTATAACCTGAATCAGGCCCGTTTGTCTTACGAGGACGTGCACGCGGCCGACAGTGCCGCAGCGGGGGCCGGCACGATCGCCCTGATGAACGGCTACAGCCTGATCACGCTCGGTCCGGACACGACCACGATTACCGGAGGCTCGATGCAAGGACGCGCCTTGTTCAGCGGCCCCGCGGCGTTGAGCAATTTCAGCATCGGCGAAGGGCTGCCGGGTTATGACGCGGCGTTCCCTGCCGTGGCGACCAAAGGCGACCTGACGATCAACGGCGGATCGATCAGCAAAGGACCGATTTTGTCCGGAGGCGCTTTTACTTCGACCAGCTTCGGGATCAGCAACACGACGATCCTCGCCGGCGGCAATGTGAGCCTGAACGGCAACAACGGTTTGAGCAATTCTTCCGTATGGGCCGGCGGCAACCTGACCCTGAACAATTATTATGTGGATAACGGCCTGAACTTCCGCACGGCAGGCAACTTCGCGTTGACCGGCGGCGGAATGAACGGAGGCAGCGTCGTCTATGGAGGCACGTCGAATTTCACGAGCCCTTACGTCACCGCTTCCACGCCGGCTGCCGTCAAATCGCAGTTCGACACGCAGAAGAATGCGACCAATGCCAAAGGCGTCTCGGATTTTGAAGCCGTCAAGCAGCAGCTGACGAACCTGTCCAACACGTACGGCGCCCTGACCGTAAACGGGGCGCGGGATGCTTCCGACCAGAGCGGCATCGTGTTCAAGGGAACCGATCCTGCGGTCAACGTCTTCAAAGTGGACGGCTCCCAACTGCCCAACCTGAATAACCTCAAGATTCAAGTGCCTGCCGGTTCCACGGCCATATTGAACGTCGTCGGAGGAAACGTCACGTTCTCGGGCGGGTTCGACCTGATTGGCGCCACGGCCGACAAAGTGATCGTCAACTATGTGGGAACCGGTTCGGTCACGCTGACTTCGGTCGGCTTGAGAGGCACGCTGCTCGCTCCGCAGGCGACAGTAAACTTCAACGGCGGCGACATCTCCGGCACGATCGTAGCCGGCAGTTACAAGACGACCGGTTGGACGTCGATCGGCAGCGGCAAGTTCGGGGGAGCGGCTCCGTCCGCCGCTTCGACGCCGGGCGAAAACCGTACGATCCAGTTCCCGGACGTGACCTTCAACGCCATCGTCAAGACGAGAAGCATCGCTCTGCCGGATCAATCGATTTGGGTCGGCGACTCGACGGTTCTCGTCCCGAACGTCGTCATGACGGACGGCACGACGAATCCGGCGCCGCTGCTCACCTGGTCCAGTCCGGACCCTGCCGTGAAGATCTCGTATCCGAACGGCACGAACAACGGCAAATCGGCCAGCCTTAGCGTCACCGGCCTGCAGCCGGGCACCGCCCGGATCACGGCAGCGGCTTCCGACGGCAGCGGCATCGTAGGCACGGCGACCGTCACGGTCGAAGCGCCGGCATTGACGATCGACGGCAGTTCTTCCGTTAACGTCGGACAGACGATCCGCGATCTCAAAGCCGTAGTCAATGCGTCCAACCTGCGCATCGACGGCGTGCAGTGGCGCGTGATCAGCTCCAACGTGGCCAACGTCACTTTGGGTCAACAGGTTGATCCGACCACGCTCCACTTGACCGGCGTCAAAAGCGGCACGATCCGCCTGGAAGCGACTGCCACCATTACGAACACGAGAACGAATACGAGCCGGCCTCTGGTCGCGTTCAAAGACATCACCGTCATCGACAACCTCGACAGCGTCGTGATCAACGGACCGGATACGGTCAGAAAAGGCGGCACGATCGACCTCAGCACGGTGATTCTGCCGGCTGCCGCCAATATCGGCAGCATCTCCTGGACCGTAACCGACGGACAAGGCAATGCGGTGCTGACGCCGGGCAGCCCGGTTCCTTCGAAGACGGCCTCCCTGCAGGGCGTCGCGCCGGGTCCGGTCACGGTCAGCGTCACGGTACGCACGGCCGGAGACAATCCGGTTGAACGCACCGTCACCAAGACGATTTGGGTACTGGACTTCGCCATGACGGGACCGGATACGGTCTACGTCGGCGATTCGATCAACATGAGCGCTTCCCTGCTGCCGGCCAATTACCCGGGCAGCCTCGCTCCGGTCAAATGGTCGGTAGCGAACATCCCGAACTCCGGTCCCGGCACGAATCCGTATGCGCAGTTCGGAACGAGTGCCGCTCCGTCGGGCACAAGCTCGGGCAGTACCGCCGCCCTGACCGGCTCGACCGCGGGCAAGGTCAACGTAACGGCCGTGCTCACTACGCCGGCCGGAGACTTCACCGTGACCCGTCCGGTCACGATCAAGCCGGTCGTGACGGCGCTCCTGCTGCCTCCGACGGTCAAAGTCGAACAAGGCATGCCGTTTGACCTGATCAGCCGCGGACCGCTGATGATCAACCCGATCTCCATTCCGCTGCAGGACATTCAAAGCCAGCTGGTCTGGACGACGGCAAACCCGGCCGCAGTCAGCGTGGACAAGAACGGGCTTGTGACCGGCCTGTTGGAAGGTCAGGAAGTCCTGGTCACCGTTTCTTACAAAAGAACGCCGGATTCCGAAGCCATTACCGCTTCGACCCGGGTCATCGTCGCCAAAGCGGTCGATCCGAATGCGCCGACCGACGGCGATCGCTACTGATACGTTTGATACGCTCGATTCGATAGATTCGCTAAATACGTTCGATACGCTCGATTCACTGGATTTGCTCGCATGGCGCCGCCCGCAGGTTCGCTTGAACCGCGGCGGCTGACCGTTCGGCCTTGTCCTTATCCCGTGTATGAAAAAGAAGCCCCTACCTGTACAGGTAGGGGCTTCTTGCTGTGTGCGGAAGTTTTCCGCCTTTGGCGGCCAAGCTACAAAGCCGCAAAACCGCAAAGCGGCCGCTCTAAGGCTAAGGCGCAGTAATCTCGGACTCTTGAATCAATTCGATCTTCTCGGCCTTCACGCTGACCTGATCGACCCTCGGCAGCGCCAATCCCTGGTGCTCGAACACGCCGTCGTTGTAATTGACTTTGAAGCGGCTCGCTTTGCCGTAAGCCTGATCGTCGAAATTGATCATTTGACGGCTTGCGTCTTCCGTCGAATTGCCGACGACGGCATTCACGGTCAGATTGCCTTTGGCGAAAAAGCCGCCCTGCAGATCGAAATTCGAGCCGACTCCGTACAATTCGGCCGTTGCGTCGGTATAGAAGAACCCGCGCAGCGTCTGGGCGACGGCGGCCGGGGTGAAAGCATCGACCCGGTTGAGCAGAATCGGCCCTTTGGAGATGAGCACGATTTCTTTGCTGCCGTCGGCTCCGGTAATGGTCGCATCCTGAATCTTCGTGCTGCCCAGCGTAAACAGTGTGGAGTCCACGTTGATATTGCCCTGCAAATTCACGGAACCCGTCACGAGAACGCTGCCGTACAGATTAAGCGGCGCCTTGTCGATCGTATTGTTGATCGTCAGGCTGCCGTTCACGATCAACCAGGAAGAAGGGTCCCGTCTGGTCTGGATCAAGCCTCTCAGCCATTCTCCGTCCACGTTGAGATCGCCGTCGAAGACGACCGTACCTTGCATATTCGTAAGGGTGGTCGCCAGGTCTCTTAGCGCTTTCTCGTACTTCGGGAGATCAAACTTGATGTACTGCGTGTACGCTTTTTCGTATTCGTCCAGCTGCTGCTCGTACTTCTTCTGCGTCTCCGGGTCGGTCGAAGCCGGATTCGCCGGCCGGATCGGCTTGATTGGCTCGGTCGGCATGCGCAGCGCATTCGGGTAACCGCTCAAATAAGCGGACATGGCCGCGGCATCCGCCGGAACCGCGCCATCGCCCAGATTGAACGCCTGCGCGAATTTGTCCTTGAACGATTGGTTGACGTCTACCCGGACGAACTGCTCGCTTTTGCGAACGCGCACCTGGCTCAGATCGATGCCCAGCGCTTTGAACACGTTCGCCTTCGTCAGCTCTCCGCTCAGAGCGGCGCCGTCTGCTCCGCGATTGACCGGCCTTGCCGGGTAGTTGTTCTCGGACAGGTTGAACTCGTCCAGCGACTGGATAAAGGCCAACGGCTTCACGCCGCCGTCCCGCTCTTCCATTTTCGGGAACAGACTTTGCTTCTGCAAACTTTGAGCGTTATAGGCATAATTCGCCACGTTGCTGACGCGGAGCGTTTTACCTGCATAAATATTGCCTTTGATCTGCGGCGAACCGTTAAGAATCAGATCTTCTTCGGAACCGAACGCATAATTCAGAAAGTCCGGATACACGCTGACGCGCACTTTCTGTCTCAGCACGCGGTCGACTCCGTTTACGTCGCTCTTGGCGATCAGGGTCACCGTATAGGAAGTGCTGCCTTTGACCGTGCTGCCGCCGAAGTCCGCTTGCGGCTTGGCGGAGATCAGCTGCGTCGAAGCCAGAGCCACTTCGGTCTTGACTCCGTTTTCCGACTCGGCCGACTCTCCCCCCGCGGCGAGCGCCGGAATGCTGTTCACGACGCTCTGCAGAGTCGAGCCCAGCATATCCGCTTTGATCTGTTTGCCGTCCAGGTTGGCCGCGATGTACGCGACCGACTCGTCCAGCGTTTTTTGCGTCAGCTGCAAGCTTTGGATATCGTTCTCCCGGGTCAGCGTGCGTCTTGCCCCGCCGACGGTCGCGCTCAGTACCGCTACGCCCAGCAGCGTCAGGATCAGCATCATGAACATGACCATTACGAGCGCCGAACCTTTTTCTTCGCGGAAACGTCTCATAGGAGCCTGTTCCCCTTTCCCTTGTGTCTGTGTTTTCATCAGAAGCCGAAACGGCTCTCCAATTCGATTTGCGAACCGTCCGTTCCCGTTCCCGTACCGAGCGTCAGCGCAAGCTTGATGTTGATCGACCCGGTCGTATAATAGTCGAAACCGCCGGCCGTGTCGCCTTCAAGCGTGATCGAAGACAGCCCCTGCACGATTGTGCCATTGATCTTCGTCGACTGGTACGGGTCCGCCATCTTGGAATAATCGACATTCGCTTTTTGAATTTCCAATTGTCCCGTCTCGGCATTGATTCTTACGGTCGTGGCGTCGGAAGGATCTTCGGTTCCGTCAGCCGTTACGTGCAGCATGCGGAAGCCGGTTCCGTTCGCCAGCGGATAGACGTGGTCCGGGGCAAACACGTACAGTTCCGTAATGATGGACGACATCAGGATGTCGCCTTCTTCGCGCAGCCGGTTCTCCACGCCGACCGTGTTGTAGCTTCGGAAGCCGAAGAAGATCGTCGTCGAGATGATCCCGAGGATCATCGACATTAACGACAGTACGGCGATCAGCTCGATAAGCGTCACGCCTTCTTCGCGCTTCCACATGTTAGCGAATCGATTGCGCATTGACGTATCCCTCCACCGTTACCGCGTCCGCTCCCGGTCCGCCCGATCCGGCTTCCGCCGTCGTGACCGTGGCCCGAATCGGCAGCAGCAGAGCGCCTCCTTCGGCCTCCGTACGGTTCAACTCTTTTTGATATTCGATCACGACCCGGTATTGGATACCGTTCACCCGCGGCTCCAGCACGGCTCTCAGCGGTTCCAGATTGCGGTTCTCGAACATGTCACGGAATACGCACACGCCCGACGTATCATTGGTGCAGCTTCCGAACGTCTCCGGCGCGATGCCGACCCGCTCGGTACCTGGGGAATTGCCCGGACGAACGACGGTCGCGATACCCGATTCGAAATAGCTTTCCATCCGGTCAAAATCCTGCTTCTGCATATACACAAGCGCGTTGCGGGCCAGATTCGACATGATCGTCTTGTTCTGGTTGCTCTTCGCGAAAGTCAGCGCATTGCTAAAGTAAGCGGTGAAGGCCAGGGCCACGATCGACAGGATCAGCAGCGACGCCAGCACTTCGATCAACGTGAATCCCTGTTCCTTTTTAAGCCGATCCAACAAAAAGGTCTCCTCCTTCCGGCACGCCTACAAATCTCCGTCAAAACGACGGCCTGACAGGCGGCATTCGCTTATATATCGGTCTTTTTCGCTTCTTTCATTATATGTTCCGCTTGTGGGACCGGCAACGATTATTTAGGTCTTTCGGCCCTAGTTGGATTGTTGTGCAGGAATTGCCCGGACCGAACCCGAAATGGTTTACGATAAAGCGTTTTCTTTAAAATCGGACCGAAAGCGCAGACCGCGAATTCGCCCGTTTTTGAAGAAACCCACGAAGGAGGAACTTACAGCATGGCTTTACTTACCTGCAACTTTTTTTCCGAATCGCTTGGTCTCAGCACGTCGATGAACGTCATCCTGCCGCAGCAGACGCGTTCGCAGATCGGCATGGAAAACGTCAAACGGCCGGGACCGCACAAAACGTTGTATCTGCTGCACGGCCTGTCGGACGACGACACGATCTGGGTGCGGCGCACGTCGATCGAACGTTACGCCGCCGCCTACGGTATCGCGATCGTGATGCCGCAGGTACACCGGAGCTTCTACACGGACATGGCGCACGGCGAAAAATATTGGGAATTCATTAGCGAAGAACTGCCGGAGTTGGCCCGCTCGTTCTTCCCGCTGTCCGCCGAACGCGAAGACAACTTCGCGGCGGGACTGTCGATGGGCGGTTACGGCGCGTTCAAGCTGGCTTTGCGCCGGCCGGATCGATTCGCGGCGGGAGCCAGCCTCTCGGGAGCGCTCGATATTGCTTCCATGGTGGAGAACGGCAACAATCCGCGCGCCGGGCTGCTGGACACGATTTTTGGCGAGCAAAAAGTGCGCGGCAGCGAAGACGATCTGCTGTTCCTGCTCGATCGCACGGCAAAAGCGTCCGCACCGAAGCCCAAGCTGTACCAATGCTGCGGCACGGAAGACTTTTTGTACAAAGACAATCAAACGTTCAAAAAAGCGGCCGACAGCAGCGGATTGGACTTTACGTACGAGGAAGGTCCGGGCGAGCACGAATGGGGCTATTGGGATACGATGATCCAGCGCGTGCTGGAATGGCTGCCGCTCGGCGAGCCGAAGAAATAAGCGGGTCTTGCATTTTCATTCGTTAAAAAAAGCCCTTGTCCGGGAAATCGGAACAAGGGCTTTTCGATTCGGACTGCTCCAGGCGGGCCGCCGTGTTCGGACGCTCCCGCCTCCCGCTTGCGTCCCACGCCTCCTTCAGGAAGGATGGTTCGGAGCGGGACCGGAAGCCGGAGGACGTTCGCCGCTTCCGATCTCCGAGGACGCTTTGCTGACCCGGTTCCGCCCGCTTTCCTTGGCCTGGTACAACGCGTCGTCGACCCGGCGGAACAGCGTTCGCGGCGACCCTTCTTCCGTGCGGCCGTACCCGATCGAAACGGTCAGCTTCAGCTTCGTTCCGTCATCGAGCAGAAAAGCATGGCTTTCCACCGCCGCACGGATTTTCTCCGCCAGCCGCATGACCGCGTCTTCTTCGCGGCGATCGAGCACGACCGCGAATTCTTCGCCGCCGTTGCGCGCGCAGTAGCTGTCGGCCGGCGAGCAGGACATCAGAATTTTGCCCAGCTGCTGCAGCACGAGATCGCCGGCCGGATGGCCGTGCGTATCGTTGACGCGCTTGAAATGATCGATATCGAGCAGGATGAGGCCAAATCCTTCATCGTTCTTCAGCGTGCGCTTCATTCGGCGGTCGTAGGCGAAATGGAAAGAACGGGGATTATGCAGGCCGGTCAGAAAATCGCGGTGCGCGGCATCTTCCATGAAAGCGAACAGTTCGTTGGAGTTGTTGAGATGGCGAAGCATGAAAAAGGTAAACACGCCCGTGCCGGCAATAATGACGGGATACACGGGGATGATATGCAGGGCGGTCGTCCCTACCATGATATACAAACTGATCATCAGCAGCACGAATTGAATCGCGAAAGCCGCCGCCCAGCGGAGCGGTTCGAGCCGTCCTTTGCGCAGCACCAGCGCCACGCAGATAAAAGTGACGATCGCGTTGGCCCCGCCGACGTACGAAGACAAGCCGAATTCGCCGAAGAAAAACAGGCGGAACAAGCCGATCAGCAGGCTCGCTCCCAGCCCTCCGGGGATACCCGCGACGTAAATCGCGATGATGATCGCGGTCTGGCGCAGGTCCACGACGGAATTCCGTCCGATCGGGAACGAAAATTCCATCAGGATGATGCCGATCAAGCCGAGCGCGATTCCCGTTGCCCAGGGCAGCCAGGCACTCGAAGCCGAAGCGACCGCCCAAGAAGACTTGCGAAAGCGGTTAAAAAACACGTTGCCGAAAAACAGCAGCGTCGCCAGAATCGTGAAATTGACGAACAGGTCTTTGAACATAAAAGGTTGGCCTCGCAGTCTGCACCCATGCAAATTGAGCCGCTGTCAGCGTTACACAGCCGCTTTTCCTATATTCTACCGCATTCGCGGCTTTCTGCAAATGCACTTTGGCGCTTTGAACCCGGACTTCGCACGAAAAAAAGGCCTCCCGAAGGAGGCCTTGCGTCGGTTACGGATTCGGTAGAGCGGGCACAGAGGGTTACAGACGGCCGTTCAGCCAATCCGTCGTCCATCCGAGCGTCGTTTCCGCACGCCCGATTGCCGCTTCTACCTGCGGAGCCGCGGTACCGCCGTACACGTTGCGGGCGTTGACCACGTTCTCCGGCTGGAGCACGGCATAGATGTTCTCGTCGAACAGGTCCGAGAAGCTTTTGAACTCGTCCAGGCTGAGATCGAGCAAATACTTGCCGTTTTCGATACAGTACAGCACCGTTTTGCCGATGACTTCGTGCGCCTGACGGAAAGGAAGCCCTTTGCCGACGAGGAAGTCCGCGATATCGGTCGCGTTCGAGAAGTCTTTGTTGACCGCTTCGCGCATGCGGCCGGTCCGCACTTTCATCGTCGCGATCATCGGAGCGAACAGGCGCAGCGCGCCGTCAAGCGTCGCCACCGTATCGAACATGCCTTCTTTGTCTTCCTGCATGTCTTTGTTGTAGGCGAGCGGCAGCGACTTCAGTACGGTCAGCAGCCCCATGAGGTTGCCGTACACGCGTCCGGTCTTGCCGCGGACCAGTTCGGCCACGTCCGGATTTTTCTTCTGCGGCATAATGCTGCTGCCCGTGCAGAACGCGTCGTCGAGTTCGACGAAGCCGAATTCCGTGCTGCTCCACAGCACCATCTCTTCGCAGAGGCGGGACATGTGCATCATGAGAATGGATGCGCCGGCCAGGAACTCCAGGATGAAGTCGCGGTCGCTGACGGCATCCAGACTGTTCTCGTACACGCCGTCGAAGCCGAGCTGTTCGGCGACGAAATGGCGGTCGATCGGGAACGTCGTGCCCGCAAGCGCGCCCGCTCCGAGCGGCAGGATGTTGATCCGCTTGTAGCTGTCCATCAGGCGCTCCGCGTCCCGCTGGAACATCGAGACGTAAGCGAGCAGATGATGCGCGAACAGGATCGGCTGCGCGCGCTGCAGATGCGTGTAGCCCGGCAGGATCGTGTCCGTATGCTGCTTTGCCTGATCGAGCAGCGCCTGCTGCACGGCCTGCACGAGGCCCGTCAGCTCGACGACGCGGCTGCGCAGATACAGGTGCATGTCGGTCGCCACCTGGTCGTTGCGGCTGCGGCCCGTATGCAGCTTGCCGCCGACCGGACCGACTTCTTCGATCAGGTGCTTCTCGATGTTCATATGGATGTCTTCGTCGGAGACGGAGAATTCCACCTGTCCGGCTTCGATCTTGTGCAGCACCTTGATCAGGCCCTCCGCGATCGTGTCGGCGTCTTCCTGCGGAATAATGCCGCATTTGCCCAGCATGGCCACGTGCGCCAGGCTGCCTTGAATGTCTTCTTCGGCCAGCGCTTTATCGAAATTGATGGAGGCGGTGTATTCTTCCACCAGACGGTCGGTCGGCTTCGTGAAGCGGCCTCCCCATAGTTTGTTCATCTGAACTCCTTTCCCCTCCCAAACCCTCCCCGAGGGAGGGCCCCAAAGGGCGTCTGCCCTCTGGACACCCGAACGTTGCAGAACTTTTGGTCGCGGGCGGCGGGGGGTGTGCGTGTGTATTGGCGGTGCGGGTGCGTGGTGGCGCTGCCCGGCCTGCCTCCGGCGGCCGCAGCTGTCAGGCGAGCGGAGGCGCTCGGTGAGGGCAGCTGTTCGCTGCCTGGTGCGGCGCTCGGCCGGGACTCAGGGCCGGAGGTCGAAGGCGGAGCGGCTGCGCGGCTCCTGTTCGACCGGGTAGGGCCGGGGCCGCAGGCGGAACACTTCGTCGTTCCTGTGCGGCCAGGGGCCGGGGGTCGAAGGCGGAGCAGCTATGCGGCTCCTGTTCGACCGGGGGCCCGTTCGGGAGGAACGGGAAGGGCTGTGCAAAGTCCTGTGCGCAGGAACGGTTTTTGCGCCTTCGGTCTTATTTGTTTTGTTCTACGCTGGTTGCGACTTTCAGACGCAGCGCGTTCAGGCTGATAAAGCCCGTCGCGTCGTTCTGGTCGTAAGCCTGGCTCGGGTCGGCTTCCATCGTGGCGATGTCCGGGTTGTACAGGCTGACCGGGCTTTTGACGCCGGCGCCGATGACGTTGCCTTTGTACAGCTTGACGCGGACGGTGCCGGTTACGTTTTTCTGGCTTTCCGTTACCAGTGCTTGGAGCGCAAGACGTTCCGGCGCGAACCAGAAGCCGTTGTAGACGAGCGTGCTGTAGCGGGTCAGCAGGGAGTCGCGCAGGTTCATGACTTCGCGGTCCATCGTCAGCGATTCCATTTTGCGGTGGGCGGTGAACAGGATCGTGCCGCCCGGCGTCTCGTACACGCCGCGGCTCTTCATGCCGACAAAACGGTTCTCGACCATGTCGACGCGGCCGATGCCGTGCTTGCCGCCGAGTTCGTTCAGCTTGTCCATGACCTGCAGCGGGCTGAGCGCTTCGCCGTTCAGGGCGACGGCGTTGCCCTGCTCGAATTCAATCTCCAGCATTTCCGGCTCGTCGGGCGCGTCCTGCGGATCAGCGCTGAGCAGGAACATCTCTTTGTTCTCCGGAGCGCTCGGATCGAACCACGGATCTTCGAGCACGCCGCTCTCATAGCTGATATGCAGCAGATTGCGGTCGGTCGAATACGGCTTGGCGGCCGAAGCGGTGACCGGGATGCCGTGCTGCTCCGCATAGGCGATCATCTCGGCGCGGCCCGGGAACGTCTCGCGGAACGTGTCGAGTCTCCACGGAGCGACCACTTTAATGTCCGGGGCAAGCGCGGCGACGCCGAGTTCGAACCGAACCTGGTCGTTGCCTTTGCCCGTCGCGCCGTGGGCGATCATCGTCGCGCCTTCGGCGCGAGCGATTTCGACCATCCGCTTGGCGATCAGCGGACGCGCGATGCTGGTGCCGAGCAGGTACTGCCCTTCGTACAGGGCGCCGGATTGGAACATCGGGTAGATGAAGTCCGAAGCGAATTCGGCCTGCAGGTCGTCGATGTACACTTTCGAAGCGCCGGTCGCGAGCGCCTTTTCTTCCAGGCCGTCCAGTTCTTCCTTTTGCCCGATGTCCGCGGTAAAAGCAATGATCTCCGCGTCATACGTTTCTTTGAGCCATTTCAAAATGATCGACGTATCCAGTCCGCCGGAATAGGCGAGTACAATTTTTTCTTTTGCCATAAGTATATGATCCTCCGCTCTAAAAGTTCGATGCCTGTCTGCGTTCCTGTACCTCTTCAATCTATCCTTGTTCGGCGCAAAAGCGGCGTTCTCCTGCCTGCGCAGGATCGGCCGCCCTTCTTTTTGCCCCGTGCGATCGACGATCCGGGGAGATCGTTACGCCATCAGCGTCGCCATGACCGCTTTTTGCGCATGCAGCCGGTTCTCGGCCTCGTCGAAAATAACGCTGTTTTTGCCGTCGATCACGCCCGCGCTCACTTCTTCGCCGCGATGCGCCGGGAGGCAGTGCAGGAACAGGTAATCGGATTTGGCATGCTGCACCAGCTCTTCGTTTACCTGATAGTCCTTGAACGCGAGCTCGCGCACTTTCTGTTCTTCCTCGAAGCCCATGCTCGCCCAGACGTCCGTGTACACGGCGTCGGCGTTTTCGATCGCTTCGCGCGCGTCGCGCACGATCGAGATCTTCGCGCCGGTGACGTTCGCGATCTCGCGGGCCTGGCGCACGATATCGGCATCCGACTCGTAGCCTTCGGGACTCGCGATGCTGACGTCCATGCCCATCTTCGCGCCGCCGAGCAGCAGCGAGTGGGCCATGTTGTTGCCGTCGCCGATGTAGGCCAGCTTGCGGCCGCGCAGCGATCCTTTGTGTTCCTGGATCGTCTGCAAATCCGCCAGTACCTGGCACGGATGGCCGAGATCGCTCAGCGCGTTGATGACCGGGATATCCGCGTATTTGGCGAGCTCCGTCACGTTTTCGTGGCCGAACGTCCGGATCATGATGCCGTCGAGATAGCGGGACAGAACGCCGGCCGTATCCGGGATCGCTTCGCCGCGTCCGAGCTGGATATCGTTTTTGCTGAGGAAAAGAGCGTGTCCGCCGAGCTGGAACATGCCCACTTCGAACGAAACGCGGGTGCGTGTGGACGATTTTTCGAAGATCATGCCCAGCGTTTTGCCTTCCAGCGGCCGGAACGTCTCGCCCGTTTTCTGTTTGCGTTTGAGTTCGATCGCGAGATCGAGCAGGTACTGGATTTCTTCCGTCGTATAGTCGGTCAGTTCGACGAGGTCACGCCCTTTGAGAGCCGCCCCGTACGCCTGTTGAGTCAGATCCATATCAAGTCCTCCTTGGAATGCGTCGATTTCGTAAAAAGAGAGCGTTCGCGAACCCGGCATCCGTCGCCCGGTTCGCCGAACGCTCTGTCGGCGCCGCCCGCGCCTACGCGCTCGGCGTCGGTACTTTCTCCTCGATCACCGAAGCGACGATCTCGACCGCCTGCAGCACTTGTTCTTCGGTGACGTACAGGTTCGGCAGCAGGCGGATCACGTTCGGGCCGGCCGACACGAACAGCAGGCCGCGGCGCTGTCCGGCCATGACCAGTTCGCTGACGGGCTCCGCGCATTCGATACCGATCAGCAGCCCCAGTCCGCGCACTTCCTTGACAAAAGGATTGCCGTGCAGACGCTCGCGCAGCTTGTTCATCAGCAGATCGCCGATTGCCGCGGCCCGCTCCGGCAGGCGGTCTTCCTGCATCGTCTCGATCGTCGCGATGATCGCGGACGAAGCCAGCGGCGTGCCGCCGAACGTCGTCGCGTGACTGCCCGCGGTGAACGCTTCTTTGAGATAGGCGCGCCCGATCATGGCGCCGGCCGGGAAGCCGGACGCAATGCCTTTGGCGACGGTGAAAATATCCGGCTTGATGCCGTAGCGATGATGCGCGAACCAGGCGCCGGTCCGGCCCATGCCGGTCTGCACTTCGTCGACGATCAGCAGAATGCCTTTGTCGCGGCACAGCTGTTCGATCTGCTGCGCGTACGCTTGATCCAGCGGATAGACGCCGCCTTCGGCCTGCACCATTTCGATCATGACGGCGGCCGTATGCCCGTTGATCGCCTGTTCGATCGCCGTAATGTCATGCGGAGGCACGGTGACGAAGCCGGCCGGCAGCGGCAGGAAGCCTTCTTTGACTTTGTCCTGTCCGGTCGCGGTCAGCGTGGCCAGCGTGCGGCCGTGGAACGATTTGCCGAGCGTGATGATCTCGTAGCGATCCTCGCCCTTCACCTTCTGGAAATAACGGCGTGCCAGCTTGATCGCGGCTTCGTTCGATTCGGCGCCGCTGTTGCAGAAAAAGACGGCGTCGGCCTGCGCCACTTCGGCAAGCTTCTTCGCGGCTTCTTCCTGCTTCGGAATAACGAACAGATTCGACGTATGCCACAGCGTATCGATCTGCTCCTTGAGCTTGTCTCCGACCTTTTTCGGCGCGTGGCCGAGATTGGTGACGGCGAGGCCGCTCATGAAGTCGAGATACTTGTTGCCCTGGTCGTCCCACAGCCAGCTGCCTTCGCCTTTGACGAGGGCGAGCGGGTTGCGGGCGTACGTTTGAAACAATGCGCTTTCTTCGGTCATGGTCTTGCACGCTCCTTCCTGGGTTCGGCGAGAAGCTGCGGGAGAAGTGCGTTGGCGCTCCTTCCCAGCACTTTTCCCTCCGCTTGGCATGCTTCATCGTAGTAATCATTCACAAAAATCAGGGATTGGAATAATGTTCAAGTCCGTTCTGCCGAACGTCATCGCCGGATCGTCGTTCCGATCGCTTCGCCGGACAGAAGCCGGCTCAGCACTCTCTCTTCGCTGCCGTCGACGATCACGACTTCTTCGACGTTGCCGTGAAGGCACTTCATCGCGGCGCGGACTTTCGGGATCATGCCTCCGTAGATCTCGCCGCTTGCGATCATGTCTTCGATCTCGGCAAAAGTGACGGACGGCAGCGCCGCTTTGACGCCGTCGACCGTCTTGAGGATGCCGGGCACGTCGGTCACGACGATCATGCGCCGCGCGCCGACGAAGGAAGCGACCGCGCCGGCCGCCGTGTCGGCGTTGATGTTATAGCGCTGTCCCTGGGCGTCGACGCCCAGGGGAGCGATGACGGGCATGTAGCCCATGCTCAGTACGCCGGTGACGATGTCCGCTTCCACGCGCACGACGTCGCCGACCAGGCCGACTTCGGCGGCATTCGCGACCGGCTCGGCCTGGATCAGCGAGCCGTCGGAGCCGGACAGCCCGAGCGCTTTGCCGCCGGCGGACTGAATGCGCCGCACGATCAATTTGTTGATGGTTCCGGCAAGCACCATTTCCACGACGTCGAGCACTTCTTCGGTCGTGCGGCGAAGACCGTGCACGAATTCCGTCGGAATGCCGAGCTTCTCCAGATTGTCGGAGATCGCCGGGCCGCCGCCGTGCACGATGACCGGCCGCACGCCGTCTGCCTGAAGCTGCGCCAGATCGGCGAAGAATGCTTCCGGCAAAGCGGCCAGCGTGCTGCCGCCGCATTTCATGACGAACGAGGCTTGCACGTCGGATGTGTCCGAATCCTGCCGAAGCCGGGCCGAAGACCCGTTGTCGTGCGGGAACCGGTACGACTGTCGCTGCATGACTATCCCTCCAGATGCGCCGGTAACTTCCGGCTTTGTATCGATTCGCGGTCCGGCCTGCGCCGGCCGTGCTTGGTATGGTAACAGATTCGGTTTATGTCCGGTACGCGGCATTGATGCGCACGTAATCGTAAGTGAGGTCGCAGCCCCAGGCGGTCGCCTGCGCTTCGCCCATGTTCAGCTCGACCGAGATGGTCACGGTATCGCCTTTTAAATATTCCAGCGCCAACTCTTCGTCGAACGCGACCGGCTGGGAAGACGTCAGCACGACGATGTCGCCGAGCTGGATATCGACCGTATGCGGATGAACGGGCACGCCCGCGCGTCCGACAGCCGCGATGATGCGTCCCCAGTTGGCGTCCGCGCCGTACACGGCCGTTTTGACGAGACTGGAGCCGATGACCGTCTTCGCGACGGCCCGCGCGGACTCTTCGCTCTCCGCGCCGCTCACGGTCACTTCGACAAGCTTGGTCGCGCCTTCCCCGTCGCGGGCGATCGCTTTGGCCAGATGCTCGCAGACGCGCACGAACGCTTCGGCGAACGCCGCCCAATCCGGATGGGCTTCGTCCAGCTCCCGTTTCTGTTCCGACAAACCGCTCGCCATAACGACCAGCATGTCGTTGGTGCTTGTATCGCCGTCCACCGTAATCATATTGAACGTGTTTTCGGTCGTGCGCCGCAGCAGCTTGTGCAGCGCTTCGCTGCCGATTTTGGCGTCCGTCGTCATAAAGGCCAGCATGGTCGCCATGTTCGGATGAATCATGCCGGAGCCTTTGGCCGCGCCCGCGATCGTCACGGTCTGCCCGTCGATCGGCAGCGAGACGCACAGCTCTTTTTTGACCAGATCGGTCGTCAGAATCGCCTGGCTGAACTGTTCTCCGGCATCCGCGTCGCGTGCCAGCACGTCTGCCAGGCGGGCGATGCCGCTTCGCACGCAGTCCATCTTCAGAGTCTCGCCAATGACGCCGGTCGAAGCGACCGCCACGTCTTCCGGGTTCACGCCGAAACTTTTAGCTGCCAGATCGCGCATTTCGGACGCGTCCGCGTCGCCCTGGGTCCCCGTGCACGCATTGGCGTTGCCGCTGTTCACGATGACCGCGCGCAGCACGCCGTTCGCCAGGCTGTCGCGGGTCGTCTGCAGCGGAGCCGCCTGAAACAGGTTCGTCGTATAGACGGCCGCCGCCGAAGCGGGAACCTCGCACACGATGGCGCCGATATCGTTTCTGTCCGTTTTTTTCAAACCGCAGTGAAGACCGGATGCCCGGAATCCCTTCGGCGTAATGATTGATCCGCCTTCGACGACGGTATAAGAAGGAACTGCCATGAGCCGCTTCCGCCTTTCGGTATATAATCGCTGTGGAATCAAGGATACATCGGAACGAAACGGAGACCTTCCGCTTCGTCCCAGCCCATCATGAGATTCAGGTTCTGGATCGCCTGTCCCGCCGCGCCTTTGACCATATTGTCGATGACCGACACGATCGTGACGCGGCCGGTCCGTTCGTCCGCCGAAAACCCGATATCGCAGTAATTCGAGCCCGAGACTTCTTTGGTTGCCGGCATGACGCCGTTTTCCCGAATGCGCACGAACGGACGCCCTGCATAAAAGGTTCGATACAAATCGATGAATTCCTGCGTGCTCCGCTTTTCGTTGACCGAAGCGTACATCGTGCTCAGAATGCCGCGGGTCATCGGAATCAAGTGTGTCGTGAACGTCACGACCACTTCCGCGCCGGCCGCTTCGCCGAGCACCTGCTCGATTTCCGGAATATGTTGATGCGCGTTGACCTTATAGGCTTTCACGCTTTCGTTAATCTCGCCGTAATGCGTGCCGAGCCCGGTTCCGCGTCCCGCGCCGGACACGCCGGTTTTGGCATCGATGATGATTGTCGCCGGGTCGATCCAGCCCGCTTTCACCGCCGGGATCAGGCCGAGCAGCGTCGCCGTCGGAAAACAGCCCGGATTCGAGATCGCCGCATGCCCGACGACGGACTCACCGTAGATCTCGCTCAGCCCGTATACCGCCTGGGCCAGCACGTCTTCGGATGCCGGAGGACGCTTGTACCATTTCTCGTACACGGCTCCGTCCTTGAGACGAAGATCGCCCGACAAATCGATAACTTTGAGTCCTTGTTCCAGCAGCTTCGGCGTCAGCTCGGCGCTTACGCCCGCAGGCGTGGCCAGGAAGACGACATCGGCTTTGGCTTTGATATTCGCCGGCTCGATCGATTCAAGCTCCAGTTCGATAAGGTTCGTCAGATGGGGAAAGCTCGCACTCAGCGGCACGCCGCTGCTCGACGACGACAGCACGCAGCTCACTTCGACATGGGGATGCGCCTGCAGCAGTCGGATCAGCTCCGCCCCGCCGTAACCGGTCGCGCCCACGATCGCCGCTTTGATCTTGTCTTTGCTCATTTCTTCCTGGCCTCCGCTCTATAAGGTTCTTTCGAATGAATATGTGTCATACATGCATATACCGTGCATAGAACGTGAATAATATGTATTATTATACGTTCGGCATCATATAAATACAACCTTGTGCGAAAAAGTTTACATTCCATGCAAGGCGAAAAAAAGCATACACGAAAACAGGAACATACATTCCCTTTTCTTCATGAAAAGAGTATACTTCATAAAAAGAAAAGATCCGGCGCATCTTCCTACCCCGGCGCGATCTCCTTTGTAATCCTTTGACCCCGAGAGAAAGGTCGTGCCATGCATCCGGATCGAGAAAAACCGCTGCATCACCCTTACGACAAAGCCTACAAATCGCTGCTGTCCAGCCGCTCCCTGTTCGCCGAACTGCTGCAGAACTTCGTGCCCGGCGAATGGGCGCGGCAAATTGCCGGGGAAGACCTGCTGCGGGTCGACAAGTCGTACATTTTGAGCGATTATAAGGAAAAAGAGTCGGATCTCGTCTACCGGGCCTGTATACGGGGACAGGAGTTTTACTTTTATTTGCTGCTGGAGTTCCAATCCCGGGTCGACTTCGAGATGCCGCACCGGCTGCTCACTTACATGACGGAGATCTGGCGCGACGTCAGCCTTAACGCTCCGCCTGCTGCAAACACTCAGCCCCGAACTTTTCCGGCTGTTCAAATCGTGGTTCAAACTGATCAACCCGAAGGAAACCGAACAGATCGGCCATATTCTCGACGAGTTCAACGATCCCAAAGGAGTGGATAGCATGATTTCTAATCTGACAAAAGCGCTGCGCGACGAATATTACGAAATGCGGCGTAAAGGCTTGGAAGAAGGCAAGGTCGAAGGTATGGCGGCAGGCAAAGCCGAAGGCGAACGGGCAGCGAGGCAGGAAATCGCCCGCAATCTGCTCGCGGAAGGCATGAGCGCCGAACAGACGATGCGGTTATCCGGCCTGACGCGGGAAGAGATCGACCGGCTGTCGACCTAGTTTCCGATTCCATAAGCAAAAACCGCCTCCAAAGTCGAGAGACTCCGGAAGCGGTTTTTGTTTTGCGCAGGTTTTCGCTCAGATCTGGATCTTGAATCCTTTGCCCAGCACTTCCTGCGCGTTGCTGATCACGACGAACGCTTCGGGATCGACCGAGCGCACCAGCGTCTTCAGCCGGCTCGTCTCGCTCTGGCCGATCACGACCATCAGCATCGGCCGGGACTCGCCGGTATAGCCGCCGCGTGCGCTGAGTTCGGTCAAGCCGCGGTCGAGGTCCTGCAAAATCACCCGGGTAAGCTCTTCGCGCTTATCCGTAATGATGTAGGCCACTTTCGTATACCCGAGTCCCATCTCCACTGCGTCGATTACTTTGCCCGTCACGTACAGTCCGATCAGCGCATACAGCGCATTTTCGAACGACAACGTGAAGCCGGCCAGCACGATAACCGTGCCGTCGACGAGCATGACGCTCAGCGATAGGCTAAGTCCGCTGAACTTTTGCAGCAGATGCGCCACGATCGACAGGCCGCCGGTCGAGCCGCGCCCGCGGAACACGAGTCCGAGGCCCAGGCCGACGCCGATTCCGCCGTACAGCGAACCGAGCAGCGGATTGGTCGTCGAGATCGGCCAGTCGCGCGTGAGGAAGATGAAAAGCGGCAGGCAAATTGTACCGACGAGCGTGCGCGCTCCGTACTGTTTGCCCAGAAAAATCACCCCGGCGATAAACAAAGGGATATTGAAGATCCACTGGGTAAAAGCAGGCTCGAAATCGAACCATTCCTTGATAATGATCGACAGGCCCGACACACCGCCGGACGCGATCTGATTTGGCAGCAGGAACAGATTGAACGCGATCGCCGTAATAAAAGCGCCCACGACAATCAGCGTCGTATCGAGGGCGTTTCGTTTGGCGCCGTGAAGCGGGACCAGCGGCTTTCTGCCGCCTTTGCTCGTTGACATGGCTCCCGCTTACTCCGACGGTTCGATCTTCAGCTGGCTGCGCAAATAAGCGTCGATGAATCCGTCCAGATCGCCGTCCATGACCGCGCCGATGTTGCCGACTTCATGCGACGTGCGATGGTCTTTGACCATGCTGTAAGGATGGAACACGTACGAGCGGATCTGGCTGCCCCAGCCGATCTCCGACTGTTCGCCGCGAATTTCCGCCAACTGCCGCTTCTGTTCTTCGATCTCCCGTTCATACAGCTTGGAACGAAGCATCGTCATGGCCTGTTCGCGGTTTTTGATCTGCGAGCGTTCATTCTGGCACGTCACGACGACGCCGGTCGGAAGGTGGGTAATCCGGACGGCCGAATCGGTCGTATTGATATGCTGACCGCCCGCGCCGCTTGCGCGGTACGTATCGATCTTCAGGTCTTCAGTGCGAATATCGATATCGATCGTGTCGTCGATCTCCGGCACGACGTCGCACGATACGAACGACGTATGGCGGCGGCCCGACGAATCGAACGGCGAGATGCGGACGAGGCGATGTACGCCTTTTTCCGCTTTGAGATAGCCGTAGGCGTTATGGCCTTTGATCAGCAGCGTCACGCTTTTGATGCCGGCTTCTTCGCCCGGCAGGTAATCGAGCGTCTCGACTTTGAAGCCGCGCTTCTCGGCCCAACGCGTGTACATCCGCAGCAGCTGCAGCCCCCAATCCTGCGACTCGGTGCCGCCGGCGCCCGGATGCAGCTCCAAAATGGCGTTCAGCTTGTCGTAAGGTTCGCTCAGCAGCAGCTGCAGTTCGAACTCGCCCATGCGCGTCATGAGATCGGCTACGCTTGCCGCCACTTCATCCGCCATTTCCTGATCGTCTTCGTCGTCGGCGAGTTCCGCCATCAGCACGGCGTCGTCGAAATCCTGCTGCATTTTCAGGTATTGGTCCAGCGAGCCTTTGACCGCGTTCATGTCCGCGATCAGCGCCTGCGCTTTATCGCTGTCGTCCCAAAAACCGGGAGCGGCCATTTTCTCTTCGAAGTTGGAGATCATTTCTTCTTTGAGATCTAAGTCAAAGTGACCCCCTAAGGTTGGTTAATTTCTGCGTCAACTCGCGCAGATCGTGTCTGACATTCGGATCGATCATTTTTCTTCACCTCGTTGGTAGTCTAAAAAGCCGCTTGCGGCTTCTCTCGTTTATGTCGGCGGATAAACCGCCCGTAAACAGCCCTTCGGCCCGGCTTCCGAAAAGAACTTCGGAAACCGGGCCGTATGCCCGGGCTCGCGCCGCAGTACGCCGGAATCCGGCGATCGTGCCGCGGGATTCCGAACGCAGCCGCCGAACTTGTCGGGGAGCTTTTGCCTGCCTATGCGGCAGGGTGTACGATTAACGTTGGGCGCGACGGTCTTTGCGGGAAGCTTTCTTTTCCGGTGTCGGACTGTTCGTGCTGATCTTCTTCTCGTCGATCACGGCTTCGCGCTGCTGGTTCGATTCGACGCGTGCTTTCATGATGTACGTCGCCACCTCTTCTTGGATGCCGGCGATCATCTGATTGAACATTTCGTAACCTTCGAACTGGTATTCGCGCAGCGGATCGGTACCGCCGTATGCCCGCAGGTGGATACCTTGACGGAGCTGATCCATGGCGTCGATATGATCCATCCATTTCCGGTCGACCGCGCGCAGCGCGATGACTTTCTCGAATTCGCGGACCATCGCTTCGCCGAGGGAAGCTTCGCGTTCGTTGTAGCGCTGTTCGACTTTGTCGTACAGGTACTCCGTAATCTCCGAAGATTCTTTGCCCCACAGCTCGTCGCGGGTAATCTCGCCTTCTTCAAGCAGCTTGGCGTTGATATACTCGGCCACCTGCTCCAATTCCCAGTTTTCCGGGATATCGTCGCCCGTGTGCGCTTCGACGATCCGCTCGATCGTGCCGCGGATCATGTCGAGCACGATCTGCTTGACGTTGTCGGCTTCCAGCAGCTCCATACGCTGCTTGTAGATCACGCCGCGCTGCTGGTTCATCACGTCATCGTATTGGAGCACGATTTTGCGCGTATCGAAGTTGTTGCCTTCGACCCGCTTCTGCGCCGATTCCACCGCGCGGGTGATCATGCGGCTCTCGATCGGCTGGTCTTCTTCGAAGCCCAGGCGCTCCATCATGTTCAGCACGTTGTCCGCGCCGAAACGCTTCATCAGTTCGTCGCCGAGCGACAAGTAGAACTGCGTCGAACCCGGGTCGCCCTGACGTCCGGCACGGCCGCGCAGCTGGTTATCGATCCGGCGCGATTCGTGGCGCTCCGTACCGATGATGTGCAGGCCGCCTACAGCTTGCACGCCTTCGCCCAGCATGATGTCGGTACCGCGTCCCGCCATGTTGGTCGCGATTGTAACCGCGCCCGGTTGACCGGCGCTGGAGATAATTTCGGCTTCTTCGGCGTGGTACTTCGCGTTCAGTACCTGGTGACGAATGCCTTTTTTCTTCAGCATTTCCGACAGCACTTCGGAGTTCTCGATCGAGACCGTACCGACCAGGATCGGTTGGTTTTTGGCATGGCGTTCTTCGATCTCGGTTACGACCGCACGGAATTTGCTGGCGACGCTTTTGTAGACGACGTCCGGCGAATCCTGACGCTGGTTCGGCCGGTTCGTCGGCACCTGCAGCACTTCGAGGCCGTATACCTTTTTGAATTCTTCTTCTTCCGTCTTTGCCGTACCGGTCATGCCGGCCAGCTTGCGGTACATCCGGAAGTAGTTCTGGAACGTGATCGTCGCGAGCGTCATGCTCTCGTTCTGAACCGTGATGCCTTCCTTCGCTTCAATCGCCTGGTGCAGGCCGTCGCTGTAACGGCGGCCGGCCATCAGGCGGCCCGTAAAGTCGTCGACGATGACGACTTCGTCTTCGACGACGACGTAGTCGACGTCGCGGCGCATAATCACGTTCGCTTTGAGCGCCTGCACGATATGATGGTTCAGCATGACGTGCTTTTGGTCGTACAGGTTGTCGATGCCGAAGTCGCGCTCGGCTTTGGCCGCGCCTTTATCCGACAGCGAGACCGATTTGATCTTGATGTCGACGGTGTAATCCTCTTCCACCTGCAGACGCTTTACGAAACGGTCCGCAAGGAAATACAGCTCGGTCGATTTTTGCGCCTGGCCGGAGATGATCAGCGGCGTACGCGCTTCGTCGATCAGGATGGAATCCACTTCGTCGATGATGCAGAAATACAGCGGGCGCTGTACCATTTGCTCTTTGTACAGCACCATGTTGTCGCGCAGGTAGTCGAACCCGTACTCGTTGTTCGTGCCGTACGTGATGTCGCAGCCGTAAGCTTCCTGCTTCTGCGAGTGCTCCATGCCGCTCAGGTTGAGACCTACGGTCATGCCAAGGAAATTGTAGACTTGAGCCATTTCCTCGCTGTCGCGCTGGGCGAGATAATCGTTGACGGTAACGACGTGCACGCCTTTGCCGACGAGAGCATTCAGATAGACCGGGAGGGTGCCGACGAGCGTCTTGCCTTCCCCTGTTTTCATTTCCGCGATCCGGCCGTTATGCAGGGCGATGCCGCCGACCAACTGCACGTCGTAATGGCGCTTGCCGAGCGTACGCTTGGACGCTTCACGCGTCGTTGCGAAAGCTTCCGGCAGCAGGCTGTCAACCGATTCGCCCTTGGCCAGGCGCTCGCGGAACTCGACCGTCTTGTGCTTCAATTCGTCATCGGTAAGCTTCTCGAAATCGGGTTCCATTTTATTGATGATCTCCACGGTGCGCATGAACTTCTTGACGTCCCGTTCGTTCATATCCCCGAAGATTTTTTTGACAAGTCCTAACATGTTGTGCCCCTTTCGTGCAAAACGGATGGTTTGCCTAAATTGTACCAGCTTGAGCGGGCACGGGCAACCGCGCAAAAGGCCGCCTGGCCGCTCTTCCGTAAAACTTCCAACATATTATATACGCACAAAGAGCCTCATCCGATGCGGATAAGGCCCTTTTTCTTAAAAAAATTTGATTTTTTTGTGAAAGTCGTGCCTTATTCCTGTTCGATCAGGCCGTATTTGCCGTCGTTACGGCGATACACGACGTTGACCGTCTCGGATTCGATGTTCGAAAAGACGAAGAAGTTGTGGCCGATCATGTTCATCTGCAGAATAGCTTCTTCGACGTCCATCGGTTTGAGCAGGAATCGCTTGCTGCGTACCACTTGGAGTTCGTCCTCGGCCTCTTCCTCGTCCGTGGACGGGGAGACGGAAGCGTTGGCACCCTCGTCGACGAACAACCCTTTGAGGCTTTCGTCCTGACGGAACCTGCGGTTCATTTTGGTCTTGTGTTTGCGAATTTGGCGCTCAAGTTTCGACAGCACCGAGTCGATCGACGTGTACATGTCGTCGCTCCGATCTTCCGCGCGCAGGAACACGCCGCCTGGAAGAGGGATCGTCACCTCTACTTTGTGAATGCCACGCGTCACGCTGAGCGTAACCGTACCTTCCGTAGCAGGGGGAATATCGAAGTACTTCTCGAGTCGGCTGAGTCTCTTGTCGATGTAATCCTTCAGAGCGTCAGTAACTTCAATGTGTTGTCCGCGAATCGCAAAATCCATAGGGCACTCCTCCTTATATCACCATTATAGCACAGCGTTAACGCCGAGTAAAAAGAGTGTTAACGCTTTATCGGCAAATCGGATCACCTCGTCCGGGACTCCGGTTCCGACTTGCCGCTATCTTCTCTTTTAACCTTAAAAGCCGCCGGGCAAACGCAGGAACGCATGTACGCGTAAAAGCCTAAGCCGCGAGCACACAAAAACCCCCGCTTTCGCGGGAGTCGCGAAAACGGGGGCAGGCTGCTTTGTATTTGCTGCGAAAAGCGCTTATTCGGCGTTTTTAGCCGAACGGCGTCTCATCAGCAGTCCGAACAGGATCAGGCCGGCACCGGCCATCACGTACGGCAGGCTGCTGCTTTCGCCGGTCTGCGGCAGTGTCTCTTCGCTCGGCACTACCGTTCCTTCGACTACCGGCATTCCTTGCGGCACGGAGTCATCGGGAATCGAAACGATCGGCTGCATCGGAATCGGCTGCTCTTGAACCGGAACGATCGGAGGTCCCTGCGGGATCGTCTCGTCCGGAATCGGCATAACCGGTTCCGTCGGCACGGCTGGAGGTCCTACCGGCGTCGTGTCGTCCGGAATTGTCGTATCCGGCTCTGTCGGCACAACCGGAGGTCCGACTGGCGTCGTATCGTCCGGAATCGTCGTATCCGGCGTCGGCGGAGTCGGCACCACGATGACCGGCGGTCCTACGGGAACCGGATTTTCCGGTACAGTCGTATCCGGCGGCGTTACCGTCGTTGGCGGCGTCTCCGTTGTCGGTGGCGTCGTCGTTGGCGGAGGCGTCTCTGTCGTCGGCGGCGTTGTCGGCGGCGTTGTCGGCGGCGTTGTTGGTGGCGTCGTCGGCGGCGTTGTAGGTGGCGTCGTCGGCGGTGTTGTAGGTGGCGTTACCGGGATCGTCCCGGAACCCGAACCGGAACCCGTCGTTACGCGTACCGTGATTTTGCTTTGGCTTTCCACGATACCGCCCCGAATGCCTTCACCTGTAAAACGAACGTTGTTGACGATTTCCGTAAGGTCTTTCGTCTCAGCGGCGTTAAAGGTCGAAGCGTATTCCAGCACGTAAGTGGAATTGATCGGATTGTTGAACGTCAGGGTGAATCCGGTTGTCCCGTCCGCTGCCATATTCAACATATAATCCGTGCCTTCTGTCAGCAGTGTACCCGTCTTGGTTACCACGCCATTGCGATCCACGGCCGCTTGGTACAGACGGAAGGATTCGCGGTCCAGCGTCTGGCTGTTGCCCGCCGTATCGATAATGGTCGCATTGGTGATCGTGGACTGGTTTTTGTTGATCGTGATCGACCAATTCAGGCGATCTCCGTTCTGCGCGCCGTCTTTGTCAACGAAAGGCTCGTAGAAAGCGATTTGCGATTCTTTGGTAATTTGTTCCGCAGGGCCTTGTCCGTCTTTGCCAAGGATCTCGGCAGTCAGGTTTGCACGATTGACGAATCCTTGATTCACTGTAGCGTCCGTCAATTTACTGCTGTCGTAATTGGTCGTATAAGTAATGCGAAGACTTTGCGTTACAGGCTCATTGAAAGTTACGACGAACCCTTTACGCAAATTGTTTTCCAAAACTTCCACCGTGTAGCTGCCTGCATAAGCACTGTACTGACCGTTTCCTTTGCCATTTTCAGTGCCTTCGACTTCGACAGCGATCGAAGCTTTGACCAATTCAAGCCCACCGTTCGGGAACGTGTCCTTTACGACGACCTTGTTAAGCGAGAGCATGTCTTTGTTGATGAAAATACCCCATGCGGCCTGCTTATCCGCGTAGTTGGTAGAGGTATGCAGTTTGTAGAACAGGTTGGCATCGTTTCGAATCGGATCGGTGTTGTCCGGTTTTGTGACATAAAGAATAACCGGTACGAGTCCGCCCGCAATCGGGAAAGAAATGGTAACCTGCTCCTGGTTGTTTACGGTTTGTTCCGTCAGTACCGTACCGATCGTCAAGTTGCCTTTTACATCGGAATGCTTGGCAATGTAATCGTTGAACGTGAGTTTGACGTGACCGTCCGTGGTAACTTGAAGCGTACCGATCGTCTCGCCCGAGCTATCGGTAGCGAACAGAGGGGCATTGACTGCGTTGTAAATCGGGAACTGCGAAGGAACGTTGAAATCGAAGGTCGAACCGTCTCCGTATCCTTTACCGTCCGGGAGAGCGAACTGGTAATTCAGTTGAAGCGCATCGTTGACGTCAACCGGGTGGTCGGCATCGATCGCGCTTCCGTTTTGGTTCGTGATCGACACGTTCGTGATGATGTTTTCTTCGATCACGGATGTTACTTTTGCATCTGCTTCTGCTTTGGCAGCAAGTTCGGCTTCCGCTTTGGCCGCTTCTTCTTTGGCTGCAGCCGCTTCTTCCTCGCTTGCAGGAGTTTCGACGTCGGCGTCCGGCGTCTGCTCTTCGTCTGTCGCAGGAGTCGATTCGTCTACCGCCGGCGTTTCCGTATCAACGGCAGGCGTCTCTACGCTTTCTGTAGGAGCTGTTTCTTCTTCGGCGACAGGAGCCGCGGCATCCGCTGCAGGAGTCGTTTCTTCTTCCGCTTCCACGGCAGGAGTTCCGGCGTCCGCTGCAGGAACTTCTTCCACCGCTGCTTCGTTTGCGCTTATAGGACTTTCTTCAACGACGATTGGGTCTCCGGTCTGTACGGACTCGGACGGCACGTCCGCTTGAACGACGCTGCCTTCCGTCGAGGATGTGACTTGCTGCTCAACGGCCTCTCCGGCCGGCGCCGCTTCCTCCGCCCTTGCCTGACCGATTCCCGCGCCGAGCATAGTATGTAAGACGAGTACCAGGGCAATCAAAATGGCCCATACTTTTTTGTTCTTTCCCCTCACTTTGTGTGATCCCTCCTTAGATGTGGTTAGGCAAATATATGGAAGTAAAAACCAGGTGAATAGTCCCATCTGCCTAATGCGTTTTAAACGCAAATCTGTTCAAGTAAACGCTCATTTTTTGAATATGCCCATTTTTTCTCGATTTTCTCTAATTAAATCTTTTTTCGATTTTTCATAATTCAAAAACAGGGTGCAATCAGATATTTTTCTGTTGAATCACACAAAAAAGACCCCGCATAAGTGGGGCCTTCCTGCTGAGCCATGTGTCTCCAACCAGCATAAATCGTTGACGCACAATTCTCTATGTAGGTCAGGTATACGGCTGTCGCGACTTACAGAGGAGTAACGTTGGAAGCTTGCGGTCCGCGAGCGCCTTCAACGATGTCAAACTCAACGGCTTGTCCTTCTTCCAGCGTCTTGAATCCTTCGATTTGAATCGCCGAGAAGTGAACGAAAACGTCGCCGCCTTCTTCCGTCTCGATGAAACCGTAACCTTTTTCTGCGTTAAACCATTTCACTTTACCTTGCATGCACGAACATTCCCTTCGTTATCAGATAAAAATGTGTGATCCACTACTCGAATATACCACCCGTCATTCGCGACTGTCAATTGGAATATGAAATGTTTACATTCAATTATATTCCAAAGAATAATAGAGAAAAAGCTGGATAAATTCGCAGTAGCGATCTTGAATTCTTTATAAACCGATGCCAAATAAGCGAAACATGTGAATGCTGCAAAGATTAAATTACAATAAATAGAGAAAAAATCTTTACTGCTTACAGGCCTTTCAAGTACCTCTCTAACACATCAAGAAAATTTTCTATATCCTTTTTTGTAACGTCGCCTATATTGGCGATTCTGAATGACGAAGTATTTCCGATTTTTCCGGGATAAATCGTTATGCCGTTCTCGTATAAAAAATCGTGCATTTTCTCAAAATCATAATGTTCAGATCCAGGTTCTTTAATAGCCGTAATGATCTTGGAATGATGTTCTATAGGCACCAGACATTCAAGCCGCAAAAGTTTCAATCCTTCAATCAAAGTAAGCCATGATTCGGAATACCTTCTATATCGTTGCTCGATCCCTTCGATCTGAGTTTCTATAATGGCTTGTTCCAATGCGTACAACGTTTGTACCGGCGGAGTAAAACGAAGCTGATGAGTTTTTTTCAAGTAATCATATTGTTTATACAAATCCAAGTAGTACGATTTCGGCTTATGTTCTTTCAATTGCAACAGTTTCTCGCGATTTGCTATTACAAAGCCGATTCCCGCCATTCCTTGTAAATTCTTATTGGAACTCGCAGTCAAATACGAGATTTTGCCGGCTTCCATATCGATCGGAATCGCGCCATATGAGCTCATGGCATCTACAATCAAATCAATATTGTATGTCTCGCACAACTTCGATACTGCGTCGATATCGTTAAGAATACCGCTTGTCGTCTCGTTATGAACGATAGCCGCATGAGTAAATCCGCCTTCTTTTTGCTTCATCGCATTTTCTACAGCTTGCATGGATAACGGTTGTATAGGCGAGCTGCGTAATACTTCATGGTCGATATCGTAAACTTCGGCGATCTCTGCCATACGCTCCCCGTAAGCCCCGTTACTAACAATCAGCAATTGGCCGCTGCCTATCACCGAAGTGAGCACAGACTCGACTGCCGCAGTGCCCGAACCTCCGAAAAGAACGGTCTCGTACTTATTTTTGGGCGCCACAAACAACGTAAGCTGATCGCAAATCCAGTTCATCAAATCGCCGAATTCTTTTTCTCGCGGACAAATATCGGGTACGACTTGTGCCCATTTCACGGTGTCCGTCGTTGTGGCAGGTCCCGGATTCAACAAAATGTTTCGCCGGACCGATCCATTTTCTGCGTTGGTTTTTTTCATGATCAAAGGATAAATCCGGCTCGCTGCTCGCTGAAGATGCTCTTCCGTATCAATTTCGCACCAAATTAATCTCTCGATTTTTTTAACAAACAAAGGTTTGTCTCTGCCGACTGCTACAAGCGCATATTCATAGTCCCATTTCGGCTGTTTCTTTAATTCGACAGCTGCCAAATCGCACATCATTCGATACGTATCGAACGATACTTTGGATATTCCGACAAGCTCCGCATCTAGGTTCCGTAAATCTTGAGTTTGCTTGGACATTGCGTGCAAGAACCCATCGCTGTTCAATTCAATATAAACTTCGTCACCTGAATGAGTTGTTCCACTAGCCAAAATGATATCACTTCGCGCGTCGGCTAACAAATTGGCCAAACAAGCCGGATCGTAGAGCAAATCCGATTCAAGAAGCAGGAAATCTTCTTTGACTGCATGGCGAAGATTATATAGGGTCTCCATGCTTCCGCTATTTGCATACCGGTCATTTCGAATGCAGCTAATTTGCTCATATCTCTCTGCTAAACGGTCATACACTTCCGAGAGGTATCCCGTACCGATTACGATACGTTCTATACCATTTTGGATAAGCTCCTGGATCGAACGTTCTATGATGGAGACTCCTCCAACTTCGACAAAGCCTTTCGGCTTATCCATAGTTCGTTCTTTCAACCTACTGCCTAATCCTGCCGCTAGAATAATCGCTGTTTTTACCATTTTTCGATCACCACATTAAATCGGAATTTGTTGTTACCATAATTTTCGATCTGTTGGTCGAATATTCGCACTGTTGCATCCTGATCTTTTAATACTCGAGAGACAAACTCTCTTTCATAAAACAAGTGATCCAAACCGGAATATTTTTTCTCATACTCCCCTGAAGATAATGCACCTTTACGAATACGCAGCGCCTCCTCCGCATGATCCAAGTCGTTCAAATCAAGCAGTGCCAATGTCCGCTTGGACTTACGGTACATTTGCCGAATGACTTCGGCTGCATAGTCGTAGGACGGGAAATATTGAAAAACGCTGTTGGCGACTACGAAATCATACTCGGGCTCAGGATCAAGATGAATTGCTTCTTGTACGTGAAAATCCATATGAGGCATTGCAAACCTAGCCAAATCGATCAAAGAAGGAGAGTAATCAATGCCTCCTACAGTATGTCCTTTTTTGTAGAAATCGTATAAAAAAGCTCCGCTGCCGCTGCCGATTTCGAACAAAGCGTCTTGTTCCCGAATTCCGGCAAGTTTCGAGATGGAAGACGTATAGGCTTTCCAAGCGTCCTCCCCAATTCTTCCCGCTCCGGAATTGAAGCCGTCCGCTTCAATAAGAAACTCCAAGTTTGGTTTCTCGTCCGGAATCGCGCGTTCCCGTGACCAAATTTCTTTCCAATCAACCATTTATAAAAGCCATCAGTCTCTCTTTAACTTCATGAGGCTTGACCTTTGGACGGCTCAGGTCTTTTTTAGCTCCTTTGGTTATAGGCAGATAGATAAAAGTCAACTGTGGTCTGGCGTGCCATTCTTGTATCGCACATTCAAATTGCTCTTCGCTGAATACTGCTTCGATTCGTTCATAGCCGCAAGCTGCGGCTATAGCGGCGAAGTCGACTCCGGCGGATACCGTTCCTTGACCCCCGGTGGAGTCGTGCGAATGGTTATCCAGCAGAACATGAAGCAGGTTTGAAGGTCCGTACTGACCGGTTGTAGCCAAGTTGCCCATTCGCATCAACAATGCGCCGTCTCCATCGATAGCTATTACTTTTTTGTCCGGACGGCTGAGAGACAGACCCAATCCAAGAGGACTGATACATCCCATTGAACCGACCATATATAAATTTTGTTCGGAATCTGCAACTTCATACAATTCACGGCCGGTAAATCCCGTAGTAGCCAACTGAACGGTCTTGGAATCTTTGCTTTCGTTCATAACCTGCAAAGCTTTATATCGCGTAGGTTTCGATTGGTTGTTTTTGTCATGACGAATGACTTCGGAATGAATGCTACGAATTGCAATTTCACTGCTTTGTAGAGGTTGCGTACTAAACGTACCTTTCTTTACAACGAAAAAGAACGGCCGATCAGATGCAAAGATTTGATCCGCATGTTCGAGCTGTTTCTTCGCCTGCTCGATATTGTCCGCCAGAAACTCCCATTCGACCTGCATCAGATCCAGTAATCGCGTCGTAATCTCACCCATCAGCTCATGTTGCGGCTCGTCTGCCAATCCGGCTTCACCGCGCAGGCTCACGAATCCGAGAACCGGAAGCTTAAAACAATAATTTAACGAAGTCAAAGGCGATACGGCATTGGTAAGGCCGGAATTTTGCATCAATACAACGGATTTTCTTCCTCCAATCTGAGCTCCTGCCGCTATAGCAATTGCATCCCCTTCATTGGTTGCGCCTACATAGTCACATTCGTTTATGGCATAATTAATCAGATCTTTAAGAAAAGAACAAGGTACTCCTGTATAGAAATCAAATCCCCGTTCTTTCATGGCATCCCCGAAAGCTCTCGTATCGATCATAAGAGCTCACCTGCTTTTTGCAAATCTACGATCGAGTCAATATCCAGCCAATCTCCTTTAACGAATTTAACAGCCACTGCCGTATCTTTAATAAGTTCGTTAAAAAGATCCATGACAGTGAAAGTATCGAAATCGTCATGGCTGGACAGCTTTTCCAAAGCGGTTTTGACTAATGCTGCGCCGGCTTGCGACACTTTCCATAGACCGATAAATTCACCGTTTGCCCGCTGTTCATTATTGAGTTTTTTTGCACTTGTCAACTTTACAGCGTTCGAATACAAATTCCGGGAATACGGCTTGTCTGTAACTACGATATCCTGCACATCCTCATTCATTTCAGAATCGGCGTCGACAATAATGGTAATATCATTATCATCGTTCAGCAGGTCGTTCAAAATGTAATTTTTGTATACAATATCACCGTAGCTAATGACCGTCGTCCCTTTACCCAGCTGTTCTTTGGCTAAGTACAAAGAGCTTAGTTCTTTGGTAGAAGCATAGCGATCATTGTCGATCGGCATGATATTGCCAAGCGAAATACTTTCTTTGGCAAACCCCCGTACAACCGAAATGTTTTTAATGCCGACTTTATTTAAATCGTCTACCTGCATGCTCAATAACGGCTTTCCATTGATCTTGAGCATTGTTTTCGGCAAATCACGAGTTAATTCGCCAAGGTTACCTTGGCTGGCAGCCAGTATAATCGCATTGACCTGCTTGCCCGAAGTAGGCAGATATCTTTTCTCGGCCTCTTTAAGTTCATCAGCACCTTGAAGCCGGAAAATTTCGGATACGGTGGTTACTTTTCCTTCAACGTTAATTAGCGATTGATCTTTGTAAATCTGCTGAACGGTCTGCTGCATGGACTGAACTGCAGAACGCATCGTATGATTCGCCCAGATTACCATATTGATGCCCATTTCTCTAAAACGGTCCGTAGGCGTTGAATAGTATTTAGTGGGTACAATCACGACCGGGTGGCGGTTCCCCCACTCTCGCATAAAAGCTTCAATATCCGAACTATCCGCCTTCTTGCTATGTACCAAGATGGCATCTGCTCCCGCTTTTCGATAAGCTTCTCCGCGGCGAAGCGCTTCATCCAACCCCCAGCCTGCAATAAAAGATTCGAGTCTTGCCACTACGCAAAAATCTTCATCAAGCTGCGTTTCCTTGGCTGCCTGGATTTTCCCGCAGAACTCATCGATATCGGCCAAAGGCTGCGTTTCTCCGGAAATAAACGAGTTTGTTTTCGGGAAAAGCTTATCTTCGATGCAGACGCCTGCGACTCCTCGTTGCTCCAACTTTTTCACAAGCCTGCGCATATTGTTAAAGTTACCATAGCCGGTATCTCCGTCCAAAAGGATGGGAAGACTGCTGGCATCGCTCATGTACTCCATAACATCCATCACTTGGGTCCAAGAAGCTTCATTGTTATCGCGCACGCCAAGCGAAGCCGAGATCGTCAATCCACTTCCCCAAATCCCTTGAAATCCGGCCTCTTCGACGATTTTAGCCGACATTCCATTATGCGCTTCCATGATGAAGTCAAGTTCTGAACGGGTGAGCATTTGTTTGAGTTTCTGAGTTTTTTTCATGGGTTCGCATCCTTTTGATAAAATATATTCTAAATGATTTGGTTTTAGCTCAGCTTCACTTTTTCTTTTACGTGCTTCCAGATGAAGATTTCGTATTTCTCCATCTTTTCATCATATTTTTCCGATTCTTCTTCTCCGCTCTGTTTATTGATCAATTTTGCGCTGTATCCGTTTAAATCGATCAATCCGTCGTTTAAAACAGGGTGCTTACTCTCGAAATAATAGAAGTGATCCGAGTCTGTAATCGCGGCTTTATAAGTTTGGTTCGGATGTAAACTTTCGGTAAAAGCAAAAGAACGTTCTGTTTCCCCTCCAAAAGCTTTAGGGAGCTGCCCATCTATGTATGGACTTAAAGATAAACCGCTATGATGCAGTAAAATGGGAAGCAGATCGGTAAGTTCAATAAACTCCGACGTCTCTCCTTTTTCTATTCCCCCTCCACGAACCATTAGAGGGACTTTGCGCCGACTTTCATTAAGTAAAAACGGGTGGTCTTCAAGGAAAGATTGACCATGATCGGACTGAAGTACGATCAAAATCTCATCTTCGTTATAATGTTCTTCAAAATAGCGATAAAGCATATTCAAAAAGAAATCTACCCGTTTGATTTCCGCAAGATACTTGCTTAGCTTACGTTCGTCATAAGAGCTAAGCACGGTAGTGACACCTTTTTTGCCTGAGTTCACTCGTTCGCTAATATCGATCTTGGATTGGCTCATCAAATTCAGATCGACTTCATCGGGAACCAAGTGAACGTCTCCCAACGTGATCCACATGAAATTATTTTTATCTTTGAACGTCCCCAAATGTTCCAAAGCTTCAGAAATGACTTCCTTACAGTCAAACCCTCCGGAATAATTTCTATATAATATTCGATCGAACCCTTTGTGATATCCGTGTGCCGGCGTTACTCTCCAGTCTCCACTAAAGAGGGCAGTGAAATATCCGGCTTCTTTAAAAGATTCTTGCACCATCTTGTTGTTTTCCGCAAAAGGATGAATGAATTCCGGATGGAAGACCCCATGGTTCGTCGTATATTTTCCTGTCATCATGGTAGCTACGCTTGGAAAAGTCCATTCGCTTGTCGCATAACAATTAGAAGCAATCTTACCCTGTCTGAAATATTCGTAAGTATACGGCATGGCTGCCTCAAAATTATGACGATCCAAAAAATCAAAAGATAATCCGTCGACAAAAATATTGAAAATCAATCTTTTCTTTTTAGGAGGGTCTTTGAGCAGAATAGGTTTGCCTATAAAAACAGGCTTATTGACATCGATATTTAAAGCGCCGCCCTCTTTAAAGTTCAAATAATGATACCTCATAGGAGAAAGATCTTCTCCGTTAAAAAAGTGTTTCTGATCATTAAATTTAAACTTTAATTGGGTATCTTGCTCCAGTAAGGTTACTGGAATCAACGAATCCGGTTCCAGAATCAAAGAGTCTTTTCGTACAACCAGGTGTCCTTTGAAAGTTTCCGTCGTTTGAAAAAAACGACTGTTTTCATCTACATTACTCAGGAAAATAGATTTATATAAATTGGTCATATACTCGTCTTTTGTACCTTGGTGCATGACTTTGCGAACAACGCTTTTTTGGTTGGTATCGATAGGGAAAAAACGTTCGTCATGTTCTGCTATGATTCTTTTGGCTTCCTTCAGAATGTCCGAGTGTTCCGATTTCTTGCCTTGGTAAGCTTCTCCAATAAGAGACAGCATCCGGTCCACATACGTTTTAGCAAGATCCTTACTATCTGCACTTGCATATTTCAGAGTTCGAACGTACTGATATAAACTTGATGGGAGCATGCTCTTTATTTCATAAACGATTCCCAGATTAAGATTGATATCAAAATGAAACGGATATTTTTTAAGCGATTTTTCTAAAACACTTTTTGCTTGATCGTAATCCCCTTTTTGAACCAGAAGATTACTCTGAAAAGAAATCAAATTGGCATCTTCGTTTTGAATTTTATATTTTTCTATCAGCTGCTCAATGATTTCATTTGAATCCCCATTTTGAAAAGCCGTTTGAATTTCGGTATTTAATGAATCCAAGCTTTCAATTTGCTTTTGAATAAATTCAACCCCCAAGACGACACCCCCATAAGAATAAAGCCACGCTTTTATTGCTGTTTGAACATGTAACAAGCGATGATTTTTTTTGCGCTATCTATAACATCTTCTATGTCCTGCTCCTGCATCTTCGGAAACAAAGGCAGCGTGATCGCCGTCTCGTAATAAGCTTCCGCATTCGGACAAAGGCCTCTGGCGTACCCCAACTGTTCGTAATACGGCTGGAGATAAACCGGCATGTAGTGCACGTTCACGCCGATATTCATTTCGCGGAAAGCTTCGAAAATCTCTTTTCGGGAAACCGTGAAAAACTCGGGCAGAAAACGTACGACGTACAAGTGCCAGCTGGACCGGGCATCCGGATGCTGCTTGGGTAGTACGATTCCCGGAATCCCGGCCAGTTCCCGATTATAGGTATTTACAATCGCACGGCGCCGTTCCACGAAAAGGTCCAGCTTGTCCATTTGGGAAATTCCAAGCGCAGCCTGCATATCGGTCATCCGATAGTTGTAACCCAAAGACTGCATCTCGTAGTACCAGGGACCTTCGTTACGGGTAAGCTCCTGCGGATCGCGCGTCATCCCGTGGCTTCGGAACTGCAGCAGTTTTTTGTAGAATTCTTCGTTGTCGGTCACGATCATCCCGCCTTCGGCGGTCGTCACGTGCTTAACCGGATGAAAGCTGAACATCGTCATGTCCGCCCAAGAGCCGACCTTATGTCCTGCGTAGTCCGCTCCGATCGAATGCGCGGCGTCCTCGATGACTACGAGCCGATGCTGCCTGCCGATCTCCATGATCCGGTCCATTTCCGCAGGCTGCCCGCTGAAATCGACGGCGATTACGGCTTTGGTGCGCGCAGTCAGCTTGGCTTCGATATCGGCAGGATCGATATTATAAGTATCCGGATTGATATCCGCAAATACCGGTGTCCCTCCCTGATAAAGTACGCAGTTGCTGCTTGCCAAAAAGGTGAGCGGCGTCGTAATGACCTCATCGCCTGAACCGATTCCTGCCGCAAAGCAGGCCCCGTGCAGAGCTGCAGTTCCGTTCGTAAAAGCAACCCCGTATTTGGCCCCGGAATAGGCGGCTACTTTGCGTTCAAATGCCTGTATTGCCGGTCCCTGCGTAATAAAATCGCCTCTAAGCACCTGCACGACCGCGTCGATATCGGCTTCGTCCAGCCACTGCTGGCCGTAAGGCAGCATCGTTTCTCTACGATTCGTCTCGCTCATCGTTTTCCCTCCTTCGCATTCAGTCAAACAGGGCAGGCTTAAGCCAGCCCGCCCTGTTTGATCCATTCTCGAGTCCGCGCTATGCCTTCTTCCAAGGAAACCTGCGGTTCCCAGCCCAGCAGCGTCTTCGCTTTGCCCGAGTTGCAGAGCAGCTTTTGGATCTCGCTCTGCGGATGTATATGTTCAACATGCTTCACTTTATCCATACTTCCCGCAATAAGCGCGGCCAAGTCATTGACCGAAATATCGTGCCCCAGACCGGCATTGACGATTTCTCCGTTTACGGCGTCACTGAAACCGGCTTCTACAACGAATCTGGCGCAGTCTTCAACGTACAGAAGATCCCGGGTCTGAGTCCCTTCTCCATAGATATTCAACTCTTTGTCCTCAAGCGCATTCTTGATGAAAATGGCTACGACGCCGCCTTCGCCGCCGGTTTTTTGGAAAGGCCCATAGGTGTTGAACGGACGAATGACTACGGTAGGAAGTCCATAAGCGTAATAATAGGACAGCACCATGTTTTCCGCTCCGATTTTCGCTCCCGCATAGGGCGAAGCCGGTTTGGTCGGATGGAGTTCATCTATGCCGGTCTCATTGCTGCAGCGGTCGTAGACCATGCAGGTGCTCATGAAGACCACTTTTGTACCATGCCTTTTGCACTGCTCCAAAATATAGAAGGTGCCTACGGTATCGTTGTTAAAAGTAGTACGCGGGTCATCGATCGAATCCTGAACATTGATGGAAGCACCGAGGTGGTAGCAAATGTCGAAGCGGTGTTCCTCGAACAACTTCGCCAGCAGCTTCTCATTGAGAATAGTTCCTTCCACGAATCCTTTAAGGTTGGCATGGTCTCGCAGCTCGGCGATGTTTGAAGCTTGCCCATTGGACAAGTCGTCCAAAATCCATACCTGATGACCTTCTTCAAGCAGCTTTTTGGCAACCCAGCGGCCGATGAATCCGGCTCCTCCGGTAAGTAAGATGTTCTTTTTCATTTCAAATGACCTCCCATGTTAAAGGCGTACCTTTGGAAACGTCTCGTGAAACGACGCGCCCAATCATTTCATCTAAATATTTAGTAGGCAGCCCCAAACCAGGACGAATTGCTTTGATATTGTCACGAGTCAATACATCTCCTTTCCGTAAATTCTGTGAGATATATAAAGATCTTCGGTGCTTAAGAGACGGTTGTTCGCGTTCCGTCGGTCCATAAGAAACACGACCAAGCGCTTGCCAAGCTCTTTCGGTCTCAATAACAAGCGATTCCATTTCTTGGGGTTCAAGCGAGAAAGAAGCATCCACTCCTCCATCAGATCTTTTAAGTGTGAAGTGCTTCTCAATTACGACGGCGCCCAGCGCAATCGAAGCAACAGAGACACCTACCCCCATTGTATGATCGGACATTCCGACCATACTACCAAACAATTGTTCCATGTGAGGGATTGTCAAAATATTTGTATTTTCCGGCGTTGCCGGGTAGGTACTTGTACATTTCAGCAAAACTAAATCGCGGCACCCTGCTTCTCTCGCGGCACATACCGATTCGTCGAGTTCAGCGATCGATGCCATTCCGGTAGAGATAATAAGCGGCTTACCTGTTGCGGCTACTTTACGAATCAATTGAATGTCCGTATTTTCAAAAGACGCTATTTTATAAGCAGGCACATTTAAGCTTTCCAAAAAATCTACAGCCGTTTCGTCGAAAGGCGTACTGAATGCCAGCATGCCCAATTCTGTCGCACGGTCGAAGATTGGCTTATGCCATTCCCAAGGCGTATACGCTTCCGAATACAAATTATACAAAGAATTTCCCTGCCAAAGATTATTCGGATCTTCGATAAAAAAGTCTCCCTCATGAATATCGAGAGTCATCGTATCTGCAGTATAAGTTTGCAACTTCAATGCATCGGCTCCAGCCGCTGCAGCTGCCTCAACGATAGCTAGCGCACGTTCCAAAGATTGATTATGATTACCCGACATTTCTGCAATAATGAAAGGTTTATGGTTTTTCCCGATCCACTGACTGCCTATTTGAAATTCCAATTCCATTTCTCCTTTTATATATTTTCAGTTTTTTTTAATCAGCTCAAGTCATTTGAAATATCGATGAAATTCATTTCTTTTCTCTATCCATTCGTCAGCAAATGCAGCCATTAACAAAAAATCTTCATAGTTCCCATTTTTTAAAACATGTCTTTGCAAAATTCCTTCTTGATGAAATCCGAACAGATTGTGCAACCGAATCACCTTACGATTGAAAGCAAAAACCCCTGCACATAGCTTTCGAACTTCTAACTGTTTGAATGCATAGTCAAGCATCAAAAATTCAATGGCAAATGCAGAAACTGGAGGCAACCCGGTTTGCAATCCGATATAAAGTCCTGAAGAGCATGTGCCGCTAGCTGTATCCCTATCCGTATAGCCGATATATCCGGCAGATTCTGCTTCATATTCAAAAACGAAATGAAGACTAGGGGTATACTGTTTTATTTTCTCAAACCATTTTAGATGTTCTTCCATCGTGATAAAATGATCGGTAATCATTTTTGAACGAATCGGATCCGAGTTTCGCCACTCCAGTAATTTCGGCAAATCTTCTTCACTGATTGGGCGCATGGAGTAAGAACCTATGTTCATTGATTTTTCTCCCCATTAAATATTTCTATCCACTCTTTTGGTTTAATAATGCTCTTTTTCGATACCAACTTGGAAGTCTGCTGTCTCATACGCCTCAGTTTATCCGGATTATTTAACAAATCAGTAAGCTGATCATAAATGAGTTCTTTCTTAACCTTGCGATAATCCCCAAGATTTATAAAAGCACCTATCGGTTCCAGCTCTTCAATGCCAATCCGCTGATTTTCCGCCAAAATAACGACAAGCGCAGGCACACCCAGATAACAGCGTTCCCAAGTCGTAGATCCTCCGGCTCCTATAGCCAGATCGGCTTGACACATCAATTCTGCCATATAGTCGATTTGACAATGAAAAACAGCATCTTTAATTTCTGCACATATCATGCTTATTTTTTCTTTATACGGATTACTTGCTCCTACTACTACATCGACATGAAGGTTATAACCTTCTAACATTTGAACAGCTCGAAGCGCCTTCTCCGTCTCATTGCTGACGTCGCTGCCTCCGAAAAAAATTAACAATCGAAAAATGGCTTGATCTCGTCTTTTTAGATTCCTCGTTACAGCATAAAATTCTTTTCTAAGTAATAAAAACCTTGTTCCCAATAATAGTCGGCAACGGTTTGGAACTAAACCTTCATATCGGGATGCACCATCAAAATGAAAATTTTGGTCCAGCAAAACGTCGCATTCATGAGATCGGTTTGCCATGTCGTCAATAACAAATACATGCTTCGTATACGAATAAATTTGACTCTCCCAGTTTGAATCAAACGCATAATGGTCAACGATTACCCAATCGAAAGGACCATGCTTTTCAAGGATCTTGCTTGTTTTCTCTACATCCTGATTAGAACATCCACTCATTTTCGCGATTAATGAATCCATTGATAAAGATTCATGTTCAAAGTCCGGCGAAAAGACGTGCACTTTAAACCCTGCTACTTTTATGACTTGAGACAGATTCCCCTTCAAATCAGAATGAATGAAATGGATTTCAGCTCCAAGGTCTTTTAGCATGTGAGCTAATGTTAGACAGCGCATTACATGTCCTGCGCCGATTGCAACGCTGGAGTCTGTACGAATCGCTATTTTCATCTTCGTTATTCTCCAAGTTTTTTCTGTTGGACATCCTTATTTATCAAAGAAAGAGATGGGTACTGCTCGAACAATTTTAAAACGGCGTTTATTCCAAAAGATTTTCCTTTGTACAACTGTTGGTAAACTTTGAAAATCAAATCCCAGTCTTGTTCAGTATCTAGCGTTAGACGATACCGAGATTGATCTGTAGCATTGGAGAAAGAACTTACCTTGAAGATTTGCGGATGCAAATAAATATAAGGGGTTACATGCTCTTTCTCGAAAGCTTCTTGAGCATTATTATAGGCAGTTTTCAAAGCTTTGAAAGAGAACACTTCCGTATCTAAGCCTCTGGGAAAGGTTTGACTTAGCCCACTGCTTACATAGTCGTAATCGGAACTCATAAAATACTCGATTACAGAGTTTGAAATTTCAGGATCCAGTAACGGACAATCGGAAGTAATTCGAACTATAATATCGGCTTCGACCATTGCAGCCGCTTCGTAATACCGACTTAGCACATTCTCTTCGCTGCCTCTATAGCAAGTAACGCCATACTTCTTCGCTTCTATACAAATAGCGGTGTCTTCCTCCGAAACAGTAGTTGCCACAATGATATGATCGACCAAAGGCATTTCCTGACATCGGGTAATCACATGTCCGAGCACCGTATGGTCTGCCAGCCTCTTCATGACTTTTCCGGGAAGCCGCGTTGATCCCATTCTAGCTTGAATAATTACGGCAACTGTCATCGCTACCTCCTATGCTTATATCAACTGCTCTTTTTGAATCCACTCTTTAATCAAGTTTTTCTCAATAGGCAGCATTTCCAGCACATTCGGATGCTGAACGATTTTAACTTCTTTTCTTATAAAAGTTGCCGGAATAATAAACATATCTTCACGTTCAACAGCCAATATGTGTTCATCTTGAGTCATCAACTCTTCATATCTTTTCTCTCCGGGTCTCAGCCCAATAGATTGAATCTCAATTTTCTTTTGAATTTCGTGTTTTTTGGTAACCAGCTCAATCAATACTTCCGCGAGATCTCCAATTCGAATAACCGGCATCTTCAATACAAAAACTTCGCCGCCATCAGCAATCTCGTTTGCTTTTAAGATTAATTCAATCGCTTGCAAAGGCGTCATCATATATCGAAGCATGTCCGGATCGGTAACCGTAATCTGTCCATTTTCGATGATCTGCTTTTTGAACAACGGAATCACCGATCCTCGGGATCCCATCACATTCCCAAAGCGCACTGACGAAAAAACCGTGGCTTTCGATCCTTTTTGATATTCGGCCGCTGAAATAAGTCGCTCTGCGGTCAACTTTGTCGCTCCGTACGTATTCGTTGGAGAGATCGCTTTATCCGTACTCGTAAACAGCACTTTTTTCACGTTGTTGGCGATAGCGGCCTGAATGACATTCTGGGTACCGATTACGTTCGTTTGTACGGCTTCAAAAGGGTTATATTCGCAGGAAGGCACATGCTTCATTGCGGCTAGATGGAAGACGTAGTCGATATCTTCCATGGCGCGCTCAAGACGCTGCTGATCTCGCACGTCTCCGATCAAAAAGCGCAGCCGGTCCGAGTGCTTCCCGAATTCGATAGCCATCTCGTATTGCTTATGCTCGTCCCGGCTGAAGATCCGGATTACCTGCGGTTCTTCTTGAAGAAGCCGTTTGACCAGATGAGTTCCGATCGTTCCGGTCCCGCCAATGACCAGAATTTTTTTGTCTTTGTATATGGAATTCACAGCTCGGCCTCCTTCCGTTCAACCTGTTCGATTCGCGAAATGGACTCTGTAAAAATCTCGTTCAAGAAAGGGAATTTAATTTTGATATTTTTCAATAAAGTTCCCAACACGTCGTACAACAAATCCGCTTTTTTCATCAAGTTCTGTTCGAGTACGATTAGAGGCTGCTTCTGATCGAACGCTGCCATCTCCCGCGGAAGTACGCTCTCGTAGATCTGCGTAAACCATTCCCGGTTCACGATGCGCGTCCAGCGCTCTTCGATCTCCACGATCGCATTTTGGCATTTGGCTGGTTTGGTACGGCTTATTTCGCGAATCGGATTGATGACTTTCAAGAGCGCTTTGACTTCGTTCTCTACCTGGTTAAAATCGTTCAATGTAGCTTTCAATCTGTTTTTTGTAAATTCGATTCGTTCCAACTTCCTGTTTGATACAGCTTCTAAAGTCGACTGCAGCAGCAGTTCCTCGTTGAATGCTTGGCCGGTCACCTTTTCGTAGACGTTCTCAATCGGTTCCCATGTCGTTCCTGCCAGAGAAGCGCCGTTACGCGTCGTGTTGATGAATTCAATATCCGGCAGCGAACCGAACAGTTTCTCGAGCGCGTCTTTCATGAACATGAAGTTCACGTTGGTCTTGTTCATGCCGCCGTTGACGTTCGGGATTTCCACTTCCGCATTTTCCACCAGGTTCCGGTTATCGCTTTCGCCTACGTGGTTCACGCCGTCCGCATAAAACTTATTGCCCGGGAAAGACAAATCCTGCCCCATCAGCACGATCCGCGTCGCTCCCATCCATATAGCGGCCTGAATGGCGGTTCCTACGACGGTAGGCGTCGGAGTCATTGCGATATCGCGATGATTCAATCCCATATAATACTGCGTGATCGTATCGTTGCTCATTACCGCATGGATCTTGCCGCCGGCCTTACGATCCGTAATTCCATAATAGGAAGTGGAGGCGTACAGCAGCGGAGCTTCCAGCGTCTCCGGTGCTTCAAACACTTTATTGTTGATAACGCCTCCGTCCAGCGTCGCGACCAAATGCGGTTTGATTCCGTGTTTGACAAGCGCCTGAATACTGGAACCCGCAGCCACGACAAAGGCATGAGGCTTCATGCGTTCAATCCAGTCGATGTCCTGCTGGAGGGAAGGGCCGGAAGCGACGACTACCGCTGTCAGCCCCTTATAAATCCCTTGCAAGCTTTCGATCGAAGGAGAGTTCAGCATGTCTCCCATCTGATACATACTGTTTCGAACCCAATCCTGTTGGAAAAGCGCATGCGTATTTTGGTTCGATTCGTAAGTATGATTGTACTTTTGAAACTTTTCCCGTACTTCCCGCAGCACGTCCATCTCCGATTCCAGATAATGCCGAAGTGCAACGAATGCAAGTTCATTATGCATATGCAGCGAAGCCATGTAGAACAGAGAGTTCAATTGCTCTGTACCGACTGCCAGGTAATAAAAGTTGGGATGATCGAACAGCGGAGTCAAATCGTAAGCCACGATCGCACGGTAAAATTGGTCAAGATCCGGTTCATATACCATCAGCAGCCGACCGGTATACTGTTCGATCAGATCCACGATACCCAGTCCCTGGCCGAACCCGTATACGAAAATACATTCCGTGTCTTCAACCGATTGTTTGACAGCTTCCAACCAGGGAATGTCTTGTTCAACAGGTTCTACGTAAGCATTGGGATTAGCCAACGTTACTTCCGTGATGTCCTTCAGTTCGTTCCAGACATGCGGAAATTTATTTTTGAGAACAGCGAGATTCCGTTCGAAGTTGTTCAAGGTTATACCACCATTCCGAAGTAGTCTTTTCTATACCTAATATATCGGATTCCGTATGATTTGAGTGAAGCTTTATAAAAAAAATCCCCCCTTGATCCAATAAGGACCACGGAGGGGTTTTTATTTACGATGATCGAAAAACATGCTGTTGGCTGCATAAGCTTGCTGATAAGCACCCTTTTGCACTTTGATTTTACCCTGCTGCTCCATCCAATGACCCGCTTCGTCTTTCAAAGCATGCATTCTCTGAAGAATTTGATGATCGAACTTTAAGATGTATTCGATCCTGCTCCGATCTTCATCCGTAACTTCGGATCGAAGTTCCATCAGACGTTCTGTCAGTTTTTCCCGAAAGCTGGAGAACTGCTCGAATTCTTCCTCGTCCATCTCCTCCAGCTTTTCAATGGCTTCTTCGGACAAGAACTGGAGTTGGTCCAGCAGGCTCGTCACGGACTCTTCCACAACCGGCTCTACGGAGTGTTCAATCATTAGACAGCTCCGGCTGTGCCTGCACCGGACATTTTGCTCGCTTCTACCCAAGTTTCGCGAAGATCGGTGATGTACTCCAGAACTTCCTGGGACTTCCCGATATCTTTGCGAACATTGGACTCGATCAGGCAGTGAAGCATATATTCGTACATCGACAACAGGTCTTTCGAGATCGGATAGTCGAAGTTGAGCGAAGAAATCAATTCGTGAACGATCGCTTGGGCTTTGCAGAGATTATTGTTGGCTTTCTCGTAATTCCGTTCTTCGATACCTTCCATGCCTGCTCGTACGAATCGGATCGCTCCATCGTACAGCATGATCAGAAGCTTTGGTTTGGATGCCGTTTGTGCTTGCGCTTGCTGATACTTCTGATAAGGTGAATAGATCAAAATGGACAGCCTCCTTTAAATTACAAACCCGCCAGACTGGACGACTGACTATTATATCGGTTGATCGCGGTTTCCATTGCAGTGAATTTCTTAAAATAATTCGTTTCGATTCGATTTAATTTGGTCGTCATCTCGCTGATTCGACGATCAAGCGAGGTCAGCTGCTCACCCATGACGCTTGTGTTCATGAATGAAGCCGTCACGTCTTTGCTTGCTCGCGAAGTACCCGCCGTATCGTACATTCTTTGCAGCGAACCGGTAGAGATCTTGCGCATCTTCGCAAGCATGCCGTCCGTTTCGGTAAAGGTGTTGTTGGCAAAAGCTTTGGAATAATCCTGGTTAAAGAAATCCGATACGGCGTTGGGATTGCTTTGGAGCGTCGCTTTTAATTTATCCGTGTCCAGTTCCAGCTTGCCTTTGGTCTGGTAATTGCCGGTCGTGATGCCCAGCGATACCATGGAAAGCGTAGTTCCGTCTGCCAACTTGACGCCTTGTACCATGGCTGTACGCATGCTGGCAACCGAATCCTGCAGGATGCTGTCGTTTTTGAGCATGCCGCTTCTCGCTTTTTCGTTCCAGAGCTTGGCTTCATCGTCGCTCATCGCTGCGCGCTGTTCTGTAGAAAGCGGCGTATATTTTTTGTATCGTTCTTCTCCGATTTTTCCGTTAACGGTCGCAAGAACGTCATTGTAAGCATCTACGAACCCTTTGACCGAAGCTACGATTTTGTCCGTATCATCGGCTACACTAATTTTTGTCGTTGACCCAGGAGAAGTAGCCGAATTTAATGTTAATTTGACACCATTCATGTCGAATGTATTGGTTGGCTTTATAACTTCCAGCCCATTGATCTTAAGTTTGGCATCCACACCTGGTTCAAACTTCAAACCAAAAATATCTGCCAGACTCTTACTTATCCCAAATTTTTCCGATAAAGGATCTGTTGGTAAAGGGTCTTCTATAGAAACTAAGTCGTTCGAGGTTTTCCCATCTTCTTTTAAAGTTCCTGTTGTTTTGGAAGTGAAAGATATTCCGTTCTTTGTGTCATATATAGCGGTGACTCCAGCATCTTTATTTGCATTCACTTTTTTCACAAAGTCATCGATCGTTTCTGTTCCATCTAAGGAGATGTTTACATTCCCTACTCTAACATCGCCTTTTGCTAGACCTAAAGGTGTATTTAGTGGCTTTCCTGTTCCCGCTGTTTCAGTAACCGCATAAGAAGCCGACGCAAGATTAGTAACACTCACATCAAATGTACCGCTCGCTGATGAAGAAGCAACAGCAGTAACCGCTGAAGTGTTGCCTGTAACGGTAGCCTGCTTCGATGTAAGGGTCGAAGAATTGACAAGCTCGGAAAGTTTTTCTTGAAACGTAACCATTTTGGTACTGATGTCGCGATAGCTCTCGCGCTTCCACTCCATCACCTGTTTCTGCTGATTCATTTTGGTGAGCGGAGCACTTTCGGCGGTCATCAGCTTTTTGACGATCGAGTCGATATCCATGCCAGAAGCCATACCCGTAATTCTTGTAACCATCGAATAACCTCCCAATTAAAAACGCTTATCGTCTCAAACTCTCTTATCAACCAAAATCCCCGAATGTTCCATCATTTTCGCTACGACGTCCAGGATCTTTTCCGAAGGAACTTCACGAATGACGTCTCCCGTTTCTTTATTCAAAACCTTGATCATAATGGCATGAGTTTTCTCGTGCATCGAGATTTCAAGAGATTTCTGCGGACCTTGAATGGCTTGGATCGCCTTCTCCAGTTCTTGCAGCGATTGTTCTTGCGTTTGATGAAGCTTGGGAATCGTCGTCATCGGCACCGCCGGAACGACGGCTGCTTCTGCTGATTGTTCCCGCTTCGGAAAGGAAGGTTGTTGAATCGGAAGTCCCCCGTTAAACCCGGACGTTATGCTTGAATCCATAAGTATTCCTCCACTCTTCTTGTTACTTATAAGGGCTGATCCGTTCAGTCTGCGCATGATTGTTATCTTATATATCGGCATTTTTTCGGGAATATTTATGAAAATCCATATAAATAAAAAAAAGCTCCGCCGAAGCGAAGCTTTTTGCCGTACAAAATCTTGCGAGAATTAACGCAGCAAGGAGAGAACGCCCTGCGGCGATTGGTTGGCCTGCGCCAGCATCGACTGCGAAGCTTGCAGGAGAATGTTGTTCTTCGACAGAGCCACCATTTCCTTCGCCATGTCCGTATCGCGGATCCGCGACTCGGATGCCGTCAAGTTCTCGACGGTAGTGCCCAGATTGTTCGATGTGTACTCCAGACGGTTTTGGACGGCGCCGAGATCGGCACGCCGCTTGGCCACGTTCTCGATAGCCGTTCCGATTTCGGTCAAAGTCGTTGTCGATTTCAAATTGCTGAACCCGGTTCTATCGACTTTGTTGATCGAAATTTTGAAGTTGGTGTCATCGGCTTGAATCGCTACGATGTTGGTAGTGCCCGAACCTTTGTTGATATTGATTCCGTTGAATGTCGTTTTGGTCATGATGTTGTCGATCTGCGAACCCAGTGCGTTCAACTCCGCATTGATGTTCGACTTGTCGCCTGCGCCGTACGTTCCGTTTTCTTTCTGTACGCTCAGTTCTTTCATCCGGCTCAGCATCGAGCTGACTTCGTTCATCGCGCCTTCCGCCGTTTGCGCAAACGAAATGCCGTCCTGCACGTTGCGCTGCGCTTGTTCGAGACCGCGGATCTGACCGCGCATTTTCTCGGAGATCGACAGCCCTGCTGCGTCGTCCGCTGCACGGTTGATGCGAAGACCCGAAGACAGTTTTTCCATGTTCTTGCTCGCTGCGGCATTGTTCAGTCCCATGTTACGGTGTGTGTTGACGGCCTGGATGTTGTGATTGATAATCATGATTTTTTCCTCCTTGAATTTGGTTTATTCCCACGTCCATGTGGTTGGTAGAGCCGGAAGCGATTCAGCAAAGTATGCTTTTCCTTCTCCGGCTCTATTTATTATATCGACTTCTAATAAATTAATACTAATAGTACTAATGAATCAATATTAATAGTACATACTAATCTCTGTATAATTTAAATTAATAAAAATAAAAAAAAGCTTCGCCGAAGCGAAGCTTTTTTGCCTGTACCTGAATATTAACGCAACAGCGACAGAACACCCTGCGGCGACTGGTTGGCCTGAGCCAGCATCGATTGCGAAGCCTGCAGGAGAATGTTGTTCTTCGACAAAGCCACCATTTCTTTCGCCATGTCCGTATCGCGGATCCGCGACTCGGAGGCTGTCAGGTTCTCGACTGTAGTGCCCAAGTTGTTGGACGTATACTCCAGACGGTTTTGAACCGCACCCAAGTTGGCGCGCTGCTTGGCTACCGTTTCAATAGCCGTACTAACTTGAGTAAGCGTAGTTCCGCTTCCAAGTGCAGTAAAGTCGGTTCTGGTGACACCGTTGATCTGAATCTTGAAGCTCGAATCGTCGGCTTGAACGCTAACGTTCGACGTAATGCTGATGCCGTTGAACTTCGTGTTGGTCATGATGCTGTCGATCTGCGAACCCAGTGCTTTAAGCTCCGAGTTGATGTTGGCTTTATCGCCCGAACCGTACGTTCCATTTGCTTTCTGAACGTTCAGTTCTTTCATCCGGCCCAGCATCGAGCTGACTTCGTTCATTGCGCCTTCCGCCGTTTGCGCGAACGAGATACCGTCCTGCACGTTGCGCTGCGCTTGTTCGAGACCGCGGATCTGACCGCGCATTTTCTCGGAAATCGACAGACCGGCTGCGTCGTCCGCTGCACGGTTGATGCGCAGACCCGAAGACAGTTTTTCCATGTTTTTGCTCGCTGCGGCACTGTTCAGTCCCATGTTGCGATGCGTGTTAACGGCTTGAATATTGTGATTGATGATCATGTTGTAATTCCTCCCTGAATTGGTTATTCCCACATCCGTGTGGTTGGTTTAGCCGGGATTACCCAGCAGCCTATGCTGTATTCTTCCCTGCTCTACTCTTTATATCGACTTTGGACAGAATGTTATGAAGGGTTTTCAAAAAAATAGTTGCTTTATAAGCTGTTGGATTTAACAAAAAAGATCCTGCATGGCAGGATCCTTTTAAGCGAATTTTTTCGATTACCGCAGCAGCGACAGAACGCCCTGCGGCGACTGGTTAGCCTGTGCCAGCATCGACTGCGAAGCCTGCAGGAGAATGTTGTTCTTCGACAGAGCCACCATTTCTTTTGCCATGTCCGTATCGCGAATACGCGACTCGGAGGCTGTCAGGTTCTCGACCGTTGTACCCAGGTTGTTCGACGTGTATTCCATCCGGTTTTGTACGGCACCGAGATCGGCACGCTGTTTGGCTACATTTTCGATAGCTGTGCTCACTTCAGCCAGAGTCGTCGTCGATTTCAAACCGCTGAATCCGGCTCTATCGACTTTGTTGATCGAAATTTTGAAGCTCGAGTCGTCCGCTTGAATCGATACGACGTTGGAAGTACCCGATCCTTTGTTGATATTGATTCCGTTGAACGTCGTTTTGGTCATAATGCTGTCGATCTGCGAACCCAGTGCGTTCAACTCCGCATTGATGTTCGACTTGTCGCCTGCGCCGTACGTTCCGTTTTCTTTTTGCACGTTCAGTTCTTTCATCCGGCCCAGCATCGAGCTGACTTCGTTCATCGCGCCTTCCGCCGTTTGCGCGAACGAGATACCGTCCTGCACGTTGCGCTGCGCTTGCTCGAGACCGCGGATCTGACCGCGCATTTTCTCGGAGATCGACAGACCGGCTGCGTCGTCCGCTGCACGGTTGATACGCAGACCCGAAGACAGTTTTTCCATGTTCTTGCTCGCTGCAGCACTGTTCAGTCCCATGTTGCGGTGCGTGTTAACAGCTTGAATATTGTGGTTGATAATCATGATTTAGTTCCTCCCTGAATTGGTTATTCCCACGTCCATGTGGTTAGTTTAGCCGGGGATTGCTTAAGCAATCTGTCCTATAACATTCCCTGTCTTACCCTTATATCGACTTTTTATTGCTGGTTATGAAGAGACAGGGAAAATTAATGCTTAACGATTTGGCTGGAAATTAGAAAAGACTTCGCAAAAGCGAAGTCTTTTGAAACATTAACGCAGCAGTGACAAAACGCCCTGCGGCGACTGGTTGGCCTGCGCCAACATCGACTGCGAAGCTTGCAGGAGAATGTTGTTCTTCGACAGAGCCACCATTTCCTTCGCCATATCCGTATCGCGGATACGCGACTCGGATGCCGTCAGGTTCTCAACGGTAGTGCCCAAGTTGTTGGACGTGTACTCCAGACGGTTTTGAACTGCACCCAAGTTGGCGCGCTGCGTCGCTACTTTTTCGATTGCTTTGCTGACGCTGGAGAGTGCCGTACCATTACCTAATCCTGCAAAACCGCTTGTACTTACGCCTGTAATCGAAATCTTGAAGCTCGAATCATCGGCTTGAACGGATACGGTCGAAGTAATATTGATTCCGTTAAACTTCGTGTTCGTCATGATACTGTCGATTTGATCGCCGAGAGCATCCAATTCCGAATTGATGTTGGCTTTATCGCCCGAACCGTACGTTCCGTTTTCTTTCTGAACGTTCAGTTCTTTCATCCGGCCCAGCATCGAGCTGACTTCGTTCATTGCGCCTTCCGCCGTTTGCGCGAACGAGATACCGTCCTGCACGTTGCGCTGCGCTTGTTCAAGACCGCGGATCTGACCGCGCATTTTCTCGGAGATCGACAGACCGGCTGCATCGTCCGCTGCACGGTTAATGCGAAGACCCGAAGACAGCTTTTCCATGTTCTTGCTCGCTGCGGCACTGTTCAGTCCCATGTTGCGATGCGTGTTAACAGCTTGAATATTGTGGTTAATAATCATGTTGTAATTCCTCCCTGAGTTGGTTATTCCCACATCCGTGTGGTTGAAGAATCAGCAATTTCGACATTTTCAGATCTTTTTCGCTGTTTCTTACTTCGTTTATCGACTTTTTTTCCTGCAATATGAATAGCGCTATTTAGTTATTTAAGATTAAATTTTAATAAAAGAAAAAGCCTCCTTGAAGGAGGCTTTTTCAAACAGCTTATTAGCTTTACCCTCTTAGCGCAGCAGGGACAGAACGCCCTGCGGCGACTGGTTCGCCTGCGCCAGCATCGACTGCGAAGCCTGCAGGAGAATGTTGTTCTTCGACAGAGCCACCATTTCCTTTGCCATGTCCGTATCGCGAATACGCGACTCGGAGGCTGTCAGGTTTTCGACGGTAGTGCCCAGGTTGTTGGACGTGTACTCCAAACGGTTTTGGACCGCACCCAAGTTGGCGCGCTGCGTCGCTACTTTTTCGATTGCCGAACTTACGTCAGCAAGCGACGTATCTTTGTCCAGCCCGGTAAAACCACCAGTGGCTACGCCGCTGATCGAAATTTTGAAGCTCGAATCGTCGGCTTGAACGCTGACGTTGGAAGTGATCTTGATGCCGTTGAACTTGGTGTTAGACATGATGCTGTCGATTTGCGAACCGAGTGCGTTCAATTCGGAGTTAATGTTCGACTTATCGCCCGCGCCGTACGTTCCGTTTTCTTTTTGCACGTTCAGTTCTTTCATCCGGCCCAGCATCGAGCTCACTTCGTTCATTGCGCCTTCCGCCGTTTGCGCGAACGAGATGCCGTCCTGCACGTTGCGCTGCGCTTGTTCGAGACCGCGGATTTGGCCGCGCATTTTCTCGGAGATCGACAGGCCAGCTGCGTCATCCGCTGCACGGTTGATACGAAGACCCGAAGACAGTTTTTCCATGTTCTTGCTCGCTGCCGCACTGTTCAGCCCCATGTTGCGGTGCGTGTTAACAGCTTGAATATTGTGGTTGATAATCATGTTGATAATTCCTCCCTGAGTTGGTTATTCCCACGTCCATGTGGTTGGTTTGGATCCGGAAAAGGCACTTATACATTGCACGCGGCTTCCCGTTCCTTACTTTATTTATCGACTTTACAGTTTTGGAAATGAAGAGTGAACGCAATTTTTTTAAAAACAGAATCATTCACGTTCTTAAAGGGATTTATAGCAAAAAGAAAAGACCTTCCCACGGGAGGTCTTCTCTTTCTTTGCCTATCTTTAATCTTAACGCAGCAGGGACAGAACGCCCTGCGGCGACTGGTTGGCCTGAGCCAGCATCGATTGCGAAGCCTGCAGGAGAATGTTGTTCTTCGACAGAGCGACCATTTCCTTCGCCATATCCGTATCGCGGATCCGCGACTCGGAGGCTGTCAGGTTCTCGACCGTTGTACCCAGATTGTTCGACGTGTACTCCAGACGGTTTTGGACCGCACCCAAGTTGGCGCGCTGCGTCGCTACTTTTTCGATTGCTGTACTTACAGTAGCAAGCGTACTGGCTTTGTCCAAGCCGCTAAATCCTGTAGTATCGATTTTGTTGATCGTAATTTTGAAGCTGGAGTCGTCGGCTTGAACGGATACACTCGAAGTGGCTCCTTTGATACCGATTCCGTTGAACTTCGTGTTAGACATGATGCTGTCGATTTGATCGCCGAGAGCGTCCAATTCGGAGTTGATGTTCGACTTGTCGCCGTCACCGTAAGTTCCGTTTTCTTTTTGCACGTTCAGTTCTTTCATCCGGCCCAGCATCGAGCTCACTTCGTTCATTGCGCCTTCCGCTGTTTGCGCGAACGAGATGCCGTCCTGCACGTTGCGCTGCGCTTGCTCAAGACCGCGGATCTGACCGCGCATTTTCTCGGAGATCGACAGGCCGGCTGCGTCGTCCGCTGCACGGTTGATCCGCAGACCCGAAGACAGTTTTTCCATGTTCTTGCTTGCTGCGGCACTGTTCAGTCCCATGTTGCGGTGTGTGTTAACAGCTTGAATATTGTGGTTGATAATCATGTTGATAATTCCTCCCTGAGTTGGTTATTCCCACGTCCATGTGGTTGGTGTGGATCGAGAAAAGATGCTTAAGACTTCATGCGGCTTCCCGTTCCTTACTTTATTTATCGACTTCACAGTTTTGGAAATGAAGAGTAAATCAAGATTTTTAAAAACAGAAAATTTTATTCTTGCGAGCGATAGCTGCGCCAAAAAAAAAAGACCTTCCCGCGGGAAGGTCTTCTCGGTATAGCGGCGTTGAATGGATCTTAACGCAGCAAGGACAGAACGCCCTGCGGCGACTGGTTGGCTTGCGCCAGCATCGACTGCGAAGCCTGCAGGAGAATGTTGTTCTTCGACAGAGCGACCATTTCCTTCGCCATATCCGTATCGCGGATCCGCGACTCGGAGGCTGTCAGGTTCTCGACGGTAGTCCCAAGATTGTTCGACGTGTATTCCAAACGGTTTTGGACCGCACCCAAGTTGGCGCGCTGCGTCGCTACTTTTTCGATTGCGCCGCTGACATTGGACAAAGAAGTTGCTTTGCTCAGTCCAGCGAATCCGCCCGTATTCACGCCTGCAACCGAAATTTTGAAGCTGGAATCATCCGCTTGAACGGATACGGTCGACGTAATACTAATTCCGTTGAACTTCGTGTTCGTCATGATGCTGTCGATCTGCGAACCGAGTGCGTTCAATTCGGAATCGATGTTGGCTTTGTCGCCCGAACCGTATGTTCCGTTTTCTTTCTGAACGTTCAGTTCTTTCATCCGGCCCAGCATCGAGCTCACTTCGTTCATCGCGCCTTCCGCTGTTTGCGCGAACGAGATACCGTCCTGCACGTTGCGCTGCGCTTGTTCGAGGCCGCGGATCTGGCCGCGCATTTTCTCGGAGATCGACAGGCCGGCTGCGTCATCCGCTGCACGGTTGATACGCAGACCCGAAGACAGTTTTTCCATGTTCTTGCTCGCTGCGGCACTGTTCAGCCCCATGTTGCGGTGCGTGTTAACGGCTTGAATATTGTGGTTGATAATCATGTTGTAATTCCTCCCTGAAGTTGGTTATTCCCACATCCATGTGGTTTTTTTAGCACCGGTCGCTCGCAGCCGATCGCTCTGCGCAGCTTCCTTTGCCTTACTATATATATCGTTCTAATCCCCATTTTTGTGAATAGCTTTTAAGATTTTTTCTAGGTTCTAATCTTTTTTCACCTGCGCCTGAAGCAAAGCAAGAAACTGCTTGGGATCGATCGCCGCGCTTTCGTTATTCTCCTGAACGGATGCCAGAATCTCTTTGCGGAAAATTTCGATCTGCTTGGGCGCTTGGATGCCCAGTTTGATCGTATCGCCTTCCACGGACAAAACGGTGAGTTCGATATCGTCGCCGATCACGATCGACTCGCCTTTCTTTCTGGAAAGTACCAGCATTAGACTTCCCCGCTTTCACTTTGGGATGGCTGATTCAGGAAATGTTTGGTTTGATACGCCGTATTTTGCAGCACGATCTGCCGACCTAAGCGGTCCGAAGTATTAAACACAAGCGGAGCCAGCAAATTGACGGTCGTACGCGCCGAGTTGCTGTTCCAGGTTACGATACAGCGAATAGCGACTCCTTTTTCCTCCGTGATGCCAAGCTCTTTGATCAAATCATCGGAAAGTTCGAATTCGTACTCGGGAAAAGACGTAAACGGATCGGTGACGATAAAAGCCAACTCCGCCTGATTGACGGCCTGCAGATAGCTGTAGGTTCCGTCCACATCGCAAAGCACATACTCCGTAACCTCTTCAAAACCGGGAATTCCTTTCGGAAACGTAATCAGATCTTCTTCGCCCACCGTGAGCTCTCCCAAATGAACGGATTGAATTTGTACCATTTATAGATCCTCCTCGCGATTTAAAAAAAGCTACGGATCTTTGTCCATAGCTTCAGATTATATGTTCGATCATAAAAATTCAACATGGAGCCTATTCTTAACGCATGAAATCGATCAGGGAAGTGCTCATAATGTTGGCTGAAGACTTCAGCGCGGCTTCGTACACGGTCTGAGCGCTGGTCGCTTTGATCAGAGCTTCGGCAACGTCCAAATCTTCCGTTTTGGAAAGCAGCGTCGTCGTATTTTTCTCCTGATCCAAAAGACGGCTGTTTACTAGTTCGACGCGGTTCGTGCGCGCTCCGACTTCCGCACGGGCTGCGAGCATTTTGTTCGTTCTCGATTCGATGCTGCCCGTTTCGGCCGTGATGCCCGCCTGATTACCCGATTTCATCGCCGAAACGACGCGGTCCAAGGCTGCGAACACGTTATCCGTTTCGCCTTTCATGCCGAAAAATTCGTTGCCCGAGGTGTTGATCTGGAACTGGATATTTTCGCCGATCACGTATTTCACGGCCGAATTATCGGTGTCGACCTGGGAATAATCCGTTCCGGGTGCTGTCGGATAAGGCAGGGAACCGTAATCTTGTCCGTTAAAAATGAACTTTCCGCCGAATTTGCTGTTGCCGATATCGACCAGCTGCTTTTTGAGCTGTTCGACTTCATTCGCGGCCGCCTGCATATCCGTTTCCGAATAGGTCCCTGTGCTGGTCTGAACCATGAGTTCCTTGATCCGCGTCATGACGTCGCCTGCGCTTCCCATCTGGCTGTCCGTCTCGTCAAGCCAGCTCTGCGCCGAGTCTGTCGCGCGCTGGAATTGTTCGTTGCCGGCCAACTGCGAGCGATAGCGGAGCGCGTAGGTCACGCCGACAGGATCGTCGGAAGGCTTGTTGATTTTGCGACCGGTAGAAATCTGGTTTTCCAAACTGTCCATCTTGTACAAATTCTTGTTCAGGTTGCCGAGGAGCGTGGAGCTCATCATATTGGAAGTCATCCGGATGGTCATTGTTAATCCCCCCTAAAAGTTAGCGGCCGACCGTGCCGGTGCCGTTGATGAGTTTATCGAGCATTTCGTCGAATGTCGTCATGAACCGTGCGCTGGCATTGTAAGCCTGCTGGAATTTGACCAGATTGGTCATTTCTTCGTCCATCGAGACGCCGCTGACGGATTGGCGGAGCGATTCCACCTGATCGGATAGATCGGTTGCGTTTTGCGCCTGCCGAGCCGCTTCTTTGGACTGTACGCCCAACTGTCCGGTGATCGAACTGAAATAATCGTCGATCGTGACCGGCGTGGATGCCGCAGCGCCAAAATCGAATCTCATGCTTTTCATGTCGGCCATGATCAGCGCCAGTCCGGCGTTTCCTTTGACGACGGTCTCGCCTGTCGTGCCGGCTCCGTTTACGCGGAACGAAGAAGCGATCAGGTTCGGATTGTTCTGGATCTGCTGGTTCAGCGTAATGTTGCCGGCCGTGATCGCTCCGCCGCTGCTCGCCGTAAACAGATCCACGCCGGCCGACGGCTTCGCGCCGTCAATCGTGTAGCCGATTTTCATCAGTCCGTTGATCCCGTCCACTTTTACTTTCAGATCGCCCGTCAGCGTACGGTTGTTGGATGCGTTCGAGAAAGTCGTGCTGGTCTGCGTACCGTCGGCATTAACGACGTTCAGCGTCGTGCCGTCCGGAAGCACGCTGCCCGAAGGAAGGGTCACTTCGAACTTGCCGTTGGCCATCGTATTCGCCAGCGTATCGAGCTGGGCCCGATAATCGACAACGTAATCGTCGCGCGATACGAACATTCCGTACAATTCGCCTTTGTTCAAAGTTCCGCCGTCATAAGCCGCTTTTAAGGTAGCTTCCGTCACCGGCGTTACCGTTGTGCCCGCTACCGCTACCGTCCCGCCGAGCGACACCTGATATCCGGCGTCCTGCTTCGTTACTGTCACGTTGGCGATTTTGGACAGCTGATCCACCGCGTGATCGCGCTGGTCGCTCAGGTCGTTGGCGTTGTTGCCGAGGCTTTCGACCTTGTTGATGCCCGCGTTCAAATCGGCGATCGTCTGCAGCAGCGAATTGACTTCGGTCGCTTTGAGATTGATGTTGGCCGTCAAGTCGGTCGTCATCGCATCCAGCTGCTTGGACGTCTGATTCAAGGAATCCGTCATGGCAAGCGTCGTTTCCTTAATAATCTTCCGGTTGGTGATATCCTGCGGGTCTTTGCTGAAATCGGACCAGGCCGACCAGAAATTGTTCATGACGGCGCTAAGGCCCGTATCCGAAGGTTCGTTGACGACGGCTTCCAGCTTGCTCAGAGTCTCCTGACGCACCGACCAGCTGCCGAGTCCGCTGTTCTCGCCCCGGAACTGATCGTCCAGATAAGAGTCCCGCACACGGGTGATCGAAGTGACTTCTACGCCGCTTCCGAGCTGTCCCGGGTTAACCCAGTTGCGCAATCCGGGCGTCTCGAATGCCGTGGTGGCTTTGGTATTGACGACCTGGCGGGAATAGCCTGCCGTGTTCGCGTTCGCGATATTGTGTCCGGTCGTGCCCAGCGCTGTCGTCTGCGTGAACAAACTGCGCTTGGCCGTCTCCAATGAATGAAATGTGGATGTCATGAATTCTCTCCTTTACTCGTTAACTGCGGCGATCGAACATACCCGAACGGCCGTAGCCGTAGGACTGCGCAGCCGGATGCTGATAAGTCGTTTCCTGCTCGGGGCGGTAAGACATCAGTTCCATCGAGAGGTCGATAAACGAAAGCGCCTGCCCGATCAGTTGGCGGTTGAAATCGTTGATTTGTTTGAGACGCATGAGCGTATCCGAAAGGCGGGCGTGCACGTCCAGCAGTTCTCTCTTCTCGTCCGGGTCGAATACGAGTCGGGAAATCTCCGCGATCGTCAGCTTAAGACGAGACTTGATCCCCCGCTCCTGCATGAAGGCATAGGCCAGCTCGCTGCGCTGCTCGTCTTCCGCCTGAATGCGTTTGAGCAGCTTCGATTCGCGGTTCATCGTGGCGATGAATACGTCGATTTCGTTTTTGATGACGGCTTCCTTTTTCGCCCCTGCAATTTCGATCATTTCAAGATGGGAACGGTTCAGCTGCTCCAGCTGTCCGATCAACGCCTTCAGTGCCAAGATCGCTCACCTTTCTTTCCGAATATTTTAAAAAGAGGACTTTCCCAAAAGCTCCGGACCTGCCGGGCTTCTGAAAAAGTCCCCCATTCCGTTATAACCTTTATCGGTCATTACGTAAGAAAAGGTAAGAGTTTTTCGGCAATTTTATTTGCGTCCACCGAATAAGTTCCGGCAGATACCTGCTGCTTCAATTCCTGAATACGTGCAGCGCGGTCGCCTTCAGCCGGCTTGTTGGCAGCTTGCAGCATCTCCATCGCCTCCGTGGAAATCGTAACTTCGTCCTTGCGCGCCGTCTTCTTCGTTTCTTCGGTACGCTGCGTCTCTTGGGTCCGTTGGTAAGGGTTCAAGGCACCGATTCTCGATGGTTCGTTGATCTTCATAATATATTCAACCTCCTGAAGGTTTGTATTTTCGCTGGCTAGGAAAAAGCACCGATAAGCTTATACTAAGTTTATCGGCGCCTCTTCAAACATTGTTTAGAGCTATTCAAAGAAAAAATTTAAATTGTCAAGCGTAAATTCGGGCTATTTCCGTTTCGCTATTCCTATTGCTGGGTAAAGCTGCACGAATTTTACAGCGGCCGGTTGCGGTCAAATGCCTTGTAGGCGCCGGTCGAATTGTTTTTCTGGGCGGGCGTGGTCTCTTTGCCGGCCTGACGCAGATCTCCGGCGAGCTTGGTCCGGCAGGAATCGCACATATTTCCTTCCCGGATAAACGTTCCGCACACTTCGCATTCGTAGCTCAGGTTCGGCGCGCTCGCGGTGGAGATGCGTCCTTCGCGGATAAACGTCGTGATCTGCCGGATGCTGACGCCGGTCTCGTCCGATAACTCCTGCATGTGGGCGCCTTTGTTATCGCGCAAATATTTGACGCAGGCCTCGTATTCGTTCTCGATATCTTTTGCGCAGTTGGCGCAGATTCCTTTGTAATTCATCACGAAAACCTTGCCGCAGCGCGGACAGTTCGCCAAATTCATCTTGAAGTGCCTCCTCGTCTTTCGTTGTTCCTATAAAAAACAAACCTCGAATTATATATCGGATATCGTTATCTTTTCCGTTAAAAAGCATCCCGCTTCTCCCATTTTAACCGAAAGCAGAGCGATTACAAGCGCTTTTACGAACGGGCGAGCGTCAGACTGTACACGGAAACGGGATGTCCCGAACGTTCTTCCAGCCGCTGCAAAGCCGAAGCGCAGACGGCCGCGGTCGTTCCCGTCGTGTAAATATCGTCGACCAATAGGATTCGAATAGGAAAAGACCCTCCGGGTCGTTTTCTTCTTCCTATAAGGTCCCATTCCTGAAAGATCCGGGGGTCCAAATTAGGAGCAGGGCAAAAAGCGCCGTTCAGATTATGCAGCCGCTGTGCCCGCGTCTTGAAACTCTGCTTGCCGGTATGCCGCGTGCGCGCAAGCAGCTCGTGGGCCGGCAGCCGGATATGCTTCGCCAAACGGCGCGCCATCCGCTCCGCCTGATTGAAGCCCCGTTCCTCCAGCCGCTCCGCGCTGACCGGGACCCACGTGACGCAGTCCGCACTCCAGGCATCCGAGCGGAACGTACGGCGGAAACGGGAAGGCAGACGCTCCTTGATCAGTTCCCTGTCCGCATGCGCCGAGTCAGCTTCGCTTCGTGCCGACAACTCGCTGCGCATCCGGCGGTACGCCTGTTCCAGCATGAGCGAGAACGGTTCGGCGAACAGCTCCTGTCCGCCGTATTTGTACGCGGCGATCCATTCCCGCATCGTCCCGTCATACAGGGCCGCGCTGCGATTCAGCGCAAAAGCCCGGTGGGCCGCATCCGGACGCAAACAATCGGGACAGCCCTGCGCCCGCCCGCAGACGAGGCAGCGGGGCTCCGTGATCCACGGCACGCGGGCGGCGCAGCGCCGACACAGCAGCGGCAGCGACGCGCCCAAAGAAGCGGGACGGCCGCAGGCCAGGCAGGCGTCGAGCCGCGGAGACAGCAGGCGGCGCAAGGCGGCGGCAGGATTCGGGAATCCGTTCATCGTTTCGGCCCTTCGGGCGAATGAACAGGACTGGAGTCCCCGCCGGGAGCGGTCAGCAGAAAAGGCTTGGCCCATCCGTTCATCCGGCGAATCTGCCGGCACGCTCCCGCCTGGGCGGCCGTATGCTGCGCGGAAGCGAATACGACGCAGCCGGACGGATCTTCGGCCGACCTCCCCGCGCGGCCGGCCATCTGCACGAGCGAAGCTTCGTCGAACAATCGGCTGTCCGCATCCAGAATATAGACGTCGCTGCGGGGAACGGTCACGCCGCGTTCCAAAATGGTCGTCGTGACCAAAATCCGGACCTCGGCGGAGCGAAAAGACAGCACTTTGTCTCCTCGTTCTCCGTCTTGCGAAGAAGTGGCGCCGACTGCTACGCCCGGAAAAGCCCGGCGCAGCAGAGCGGCCAGACGTTCGGCGTACGCAATTTTCGGAACGAAAACAAAAAGCTGGGCGCCCCGGCGCAGCGATTGCCCGCATCTGCGCAGCAGGGCGTCCGGCAGGCGGCCCCGGCGCAGGCACTCCGCAAGCGGCAGCATGCGCAGCAGTTCCGGCACGGGCAGCGGATGCCGATGGTAGCGCACGGGCACTTTGGCGCAGGCCAGCCTGCCGCGGCGGACGAGCGCCAGCATGCCGCGCGGCGGCGTGGCGGACAGATAAACGGTTCTGCCGCCGTCTGCCCGGCAGATCTCGGCGGCATAAGACAGCATCGGATCGCCGTGAAAAGGAAAAGCGTCCAATTCGTCGATCACGACCAGATCGAACGCCCGCGCGAACCGCAGCAGCTGATGGGTCGTCGCAAGCGTGATCACACCTCTATGCCAGCGTTCTTCGCTGCCCCCATACAAGACCGTCAGCGGCTCGTGCGGGAAAGCCCTGCGCAATCGGGGCGCAAGTTCCAGCACGACGTCGCGCCGCGGAGTCGCGACCAATACCCGCCCTCCGCGGCGCAGCGCGCTCTCGATCAGCGGAAACAGCATTTCCGTCTTGCCGGCGCCTGTCACCGCCCAGAGCAGAAAGCGGCTGGCCGGATCGGCCGCGGCATAGCCGGACGTGTCCGGCCGTGCGCCGGGCCAGGCCGCGCCAAGCATGGCGGTGGCGGCGAGCCGCAGGGCGCCGGCTCGCCGGGGCGGCGGCGCCGAAGCGTGCGGCAC
>NZ_VPFK02000044.1:0-138506 GCF_008634075.2 Saccharibacillus sp. WB 17
GCGCAGGCGTCAGCCCGGTCTCCGGGGCTGACGCAGCGGCTGCAGCCGCGGAGACCGCCGCCGGCCCAGACGCCGTATCGGCCGCGCCGCCTGCTGCGACCGGCTCTCCGCCGCGGCCGGCTTCGCCCTGCGGCTCGTCCAGCTGCGGCAGGCGCAGCGCCGGCAGGCCGTCGGCGTTGCCGAGCAGCCCGGCGAGTTCCTGCTCGCGCAGGTCCAGCGCTTCGCGGACTTCGCGGCGCAGCCGCGCTTTGCCCGCAAGCGCCGCCGCCTGGAGCACCTGCCGGCTGATCTCCGCCAGCTGCTCCCCGCCCTGCGGCTCAGCATCTTCCAGCAGGCTGTCGGCGAACTCCAGCGACGCCCGGCGGAAGCGGGCGAGCGCTTCGCCGCGCAGGTCGCCGGAGAAATTCATGACGTATTCCGGCGACAGCCGCACGTCTTCGCGGAGCAGGCCGGATACCCAGCCGCCCTCGACGCGCGGCAGCGCCTGTTCCAGCCGCGTCTCCTGCCCGGCGTCCCAGACGCCCAGTTCCCGTCCGAAAGCCCGCAGCCGTTCGCGCACATGCACGTCCAGTCCCGCTTCCACCCGCTCGGCGAAATCGGCAGTGACCGCGGCGAGCCGGTCTTCGCGCTCTTTTTCGGTCCGCTTTTTCGAGCCGAACAAGCCGCCGGCACGGAATCCCGGCGCCGACGCTTCCAGATAGAGCTGGATCAGGTCGCGCAGCGAAGCCGGCATGATCGGCGCATTGTCGAGCGTGCGGCCGATCTCTTGCATAAGCCGGTCGCGCAAATTGCGCCCGCGATCGGCCAATTCGCTCTGCTGCGATTGAAGCGCTTGCAGGCTGGCTTCGGCTTCGTATTCGACTTCTTCCTCTTCGGCGCTCAGGCTTGCCGCTTCGCCCGGGCGAACGTCGCGTTCGCGCAGCAGATGCCGGTCCAGCAAATCCTGCGCCGCCAGACGCACGCCGCGTTCGAGCAGCTGTTCGCGTTCTTCGAACAGCCGGCCGATCAGCGCGACGAAGCGGTTCCATCCGCTGAGCGGATGATCCGGACGCTTGACGGACAAATAGAGCACGTCCGCCGTTTGAATCTGCCAATCGGAGAACGTGCGCTCGACCGTTTCCCGGTAATGGGCAAACGACAGCTCCGTCTCGCGGTGCTTGTCCACCTGGTTGACGATCAGCACGAGCGGCTTGCCGAGATCGGACAAGCTTTTGGCAAATGCCAGATTCGTCTCCGATTGGACATGGTTGTAATCCATGACGTAGAAGACGACGTCCGCCAAATGCAGCGCGGCGTCGGTCGCCGAAGCATGCGCCGCATCGGTGGAGTCGACGCCCGGCGTATCGAGGAACGCGCCTCCGCCGTGCAGCAGCGGAATATCGCCCCAGATTTCGACCGTGGCGTACGCTTCCCCGTCTTTGCAGTAGCGGGCGAGCGCGCCTTCCATTTCTTCCGGCGCCAGCACGAGCTTGCGCTCGCCGCTGCCGGACGGCAGACCGGCGGACGCCGCTTCCGAAGCAGCGTCCGCCGGATGCAGCGTAATCTCCGCCCGGCGCTCGCCGCTGCGGATAATCGCGGCATTGGCCGTCGTCGGAAGCGGGCCGGACGGCAGCAGCGGCCCTCCGCACAGCGCGTTGATCAGACTCGACTTGCCGGCCGAGAAATGACCGAGAAAAGCAAGCGTCAGCTCGCGATCGTTCCATTTTCGTTCCAGTTGGCCGATCTTGGCCGCCGTTTCGGGATCTTCATACAAAACTAGAGCGGCACGCAGCCGCTCTAGTTTTTGGTGCAGATCCCCGGATTTCATTGTCGTGTCCGCCATATGTTCCTCCAGGTTCGATGCCGTGTCCGCTTTTTCAAGCCGATCTTAAACGGTTGGGATAAAAATTTCGAAAATTTTGCCGTGCTGCAAAATCGTGATGTTGCGTTTCTTGTCGCGCATGACGACGACTTCGGGCTTCAGGCGCATCTGCTCGACGTATTCTTCCGGAATCTCGCTGACGCTGCCTACCGTTACGCCTTCGATTTCCATATCGTCGTTTTCCGGGATGTCGCTGATCAGCACCTGCTCGAAAATATCCGAAAATTTCTCAAACTCGTTCGTGTATACCGTAACGCATCTCATGTTTTCCATACTGTCCATCCTCTTTTGTGTGTGATTTGCCTAACTGTGTGCAGGTCGCCTGTTCAACCCGATTTGCGCGTTCTGCGTACCGTCGACGTTTTCATGCGTTTTTTGCCTTCTTTGCATACGTCGAGCAGCGGGCAGACCTGACAATTGGGCGATTGGGCTTTGCAGTGGTACCGGCCGAAAAAAATAAGACGGTGGTGCGTGAGCGTCCATTCTTCCCTCGGCACTTTTTTCATCAGCTTCTTCTCGACTTCCAGCACGGAATCGCCTTCCGCCGCAAGCCCGAGCCGTTTGGAGACCCGTTCGACATGCGTATCGACCGCGATCGCCGGCATGTCGAACGCGTTGGAGACGACGACGTTGGCCGTCTTGCGGCCGACGCCGGGAAGCTTGACCAGCTCGTCGTGCGCGCTCGGAACTTCGCCGCCGTACTGCTCGATCAGCAGATGGCACAGGCTCTGGATATGCTTCGCCTTGTTCCGGTACAACCCGATCCGGCGAATATCCTGTTCCAGTTCCTCGCGCGGCACCGAGACGTAATCCGCCGGAGCCCGATACTTTTCAAACAGATCCTTCGTCACTTTATTGACCGTCACATCCGTGCACTGGGCCGACAGCAGCACCGCGATCGTCAGTTCGAACGCATTGCGGTGATCCAGCTCGCAGCGCGCGTCCGGATACATGCCGGCAATCGTATCCAGGATGTGTCTGACTTTGGCGTTTGTCATGGCTCAATCCTTTTCCCGCGTCGCGATTCCGAACGGTGAACGCAATCCGATGCCAAAGACAAACCGGCCGGTACGAACGATAGCGTTCGCACCGAACCGGCTTGGCCGTACCCGACGGTTCGACGGGCGGAAATCTATTGCTTCACGAGTTCATACACGACGTTGTTATTCAGATACAATACGATTTTATCATCTCCGACGAGCGATTGCACGCTGATATTCGCCGCTCCCTGATGAACCCAGGCTTCCGGCGCCAGCTTGTACATATTGTTTTCCGTCGAGCCCGGCGTAATCTTGACGTAGACCGCCTGCGCGGCAGCGTCGTATCTCCAGAAACTTTTGCTGAGCGCCTGGAGAACGGTGAACGACGTGCTGCCGTCGGGCTGCACGGTCGCCTGCACGTGCTGGCCGGCCGCAAGCGTCGCCGCGGCGGACACGACCGTACCGTTCTGGTTGACGTTCAGCGGCGAGACGGCGCCGGAATACGTGCGCGTTGCTCCTGTCGAAGTCAGCAGCGTCACGGAGCGCGCAGCTCCGTCGACGCTCTGGATCGTGCCGATCGCGCTGTCGGCGAGACGGACTTTGGACACGTCCGGACCGTTGAACGTCACGTCGACGAGCTGGCCGTTCGCAAGTCCGGCATAGCCGATCTGCGCGCCTTGCACGTTGACGATCGCCTGGTTGTCGACGAACAGGCTCGCCGATACGCCGGCCTGTTCGACGTTCAGGCGGCTGCTGCCCGGCGTCGTGCCGGTCACGCGGAACTGCTTCGTCGTCTGGACGGCGACGGACTGCAGCGCGACGCGGTCCGCGTACAGCGCAGCCGTGACCCGGTCGCCCGGCTTGACGTTGTTCATCGTGGCGTTGCTCACGCCGTACGCCTGCACGGCCGTGCCGGTCGAGCCGTAAGGCAGCTTGACGCTCGTGCCGTCGCCGAGCTTGAGCGTCAGCATCATCGAAGCGGGATCGACCCGCTCGACCGTGCCTTCGTATTTGTAGACGATCTCCAGCGAGATCAGGCGGCTGCCGACCGCGGTCAGGTTCAATCCGCGGCCTTTGATCAGCAGCGGCTCGATGCCTTTGAGCGTCGGCGAAGGCGCGTTATAGGCAAGCTTCGTAGTCGCGTCCACCGTGAAGGCGTACGGCTTGCCCGCCGCGTCGATGACCGCCAGCACGCCGGTCGCCGCGTCGTACGAACTGACCGCCGCGAAAGCCAGCTGCGTCGCTTCGCGGTCTTTGACCACGATCCGGGTCACTTCGCCGCTGCCGCTCAGCGTCAATTCCACGCGGTCGCCCAGCGCTTTGTCCGCGATCAGATCCTGCAGCGCGGCGTTTTTGCCGCCGACGACCACTTCCGCTTTGGACGCGATCAGCTTGACTTCGAGCGCGCCGGAATCCGTCTTGTACGTCAGCGTCGAACCGTCCGAAGAGATCTGGTACAGCAGCGCCGTCAACGCACGCTCCACGCTCTGCGTCACTTCGACGGTACGGACGACGTTGTTCTCGATCACATAGCGGATTTGGCTGCCGACTTTCAGGTCCGACGCGGCCAAAATCTCGTTGCGGTAGCGGATGATCGACGTCGGGTCGAGCTTGTAGACTTCGGACAGGCCGGTCGAGCCGATAAACGTGACCGTTCCCGCCGCGGCGTCCACGGCCGCCACCGTTCCGGTATCCGTCTTGCTGACGTTGCCCGACGTCACCTGTACGGTCAGAATCTTGTTCTGGCCGGAATACGTTTCGCGCAGCAGCGACACGCGGCTGCCGGCGCTGATACTTTTCGCTTCGATCCGGCTGCCGTTCGCGTCGAGGAACACGGTGGACGCGTCATATTCGTATTTCGGGTAATCCGTCGCCGTTTTGAGGAACAGCGTGTTCGTGCCCGTCAAGCGGTCGAACTCGCCGGACAGCGTCTCGACCTGCGCTTTCGGATCGACGATCTCGACGTAGCCTGCCTGGGCGTTCGCTCCGGCGACCGTCACGCGGGTGTACAGCTTCAACTCGGAAGGCTGGACCCGCGTCTCGGACCCGGCCGCAAAATAAGGCGTGGACGCGTTCAGCGCGTACGTCGCGTTCTGGCCGTTTGCGTACAGCGTCACGGAATTGGCGCTCAGAGCGGTCACGATGCCTGTCGTCATGCCCGCGTATGTAGGCGTAATATGCGCTTCGGCCCGGCTGAAGAACGTCGCCATCTGGGCGCGCGTCACGGAACCGGCCGGATTGAATTTGTTGTTCTCCATTCCCTGCGCGATACCGAGGCTGACAGCGGTGCTGACGTAGCCTACGCTGCTTTTGGAAATGTCGGCGTTATCGGCAAAAGAGGTCGAGCCGGCAGACAGCGCTTCGGCTTCCTTGCCGATCGCGCGCACCAGAATCTGGGTCACCCACTCGCGGCTTGCGGGCTGCGTGCCCCACGCTTTGCCGTCGGCGTCTTTTTCCTCCGCGGATCGGATCAGCCCTTTGTCGAGTGCGAGATCGACGTACGGCTTGAAATAATTGTTCACGGTCAAGCCGTCCGGCACGATCGCCGTCTCGATCGTGCCGAGTTCTTTGCCCGCTCCGATGAAACGGATCGCCATCGTGATCGCTTCCTGGCGGGTGATATTGTCGCCCGGCTTGAACTGGCCGTTCTGGCCCAGTACGATGCCCTGCGCGGCAAGCTTGTAAATATGTTTCTCGGCCCAGTAGCCGGTCTTGACGTCGCCGAACCCGTTCGACGCGGCTGCCGCCGGTGCCGAAGCCGCCGGTACCGCAGTCGTCGCCGGCGTCTCCGCCGCGAAAGCGAACGTGCCTCCGCCCGCTCCCATCATGACGGCCAGAACGGCCGGAACCACCTTGTTGATTTTGCCGGTCTTTGCGCCCGAAGGCCGCCGGTTGGATTTGGAATGCTGCATATGATTTGATCCCCTTCCCGATTTGTCCAAACGAAATAGCGCTAAACATAGCAATTCGCCGCCGGCGTTTTGCTTTCCTGCCGGCGGCGAATATATGAAAGAATCGTAACTATTTGCAAGCTGCAGGCTTTTACACGCCCAGATATTCGGTCAGGCCGCGGGCGATCGCTTCCGCCACGCGCTGCTGGAACTCTTCCGTTCTGAGCTGGGCCGCTTCCGCGGCGTTGCTCACGAAGCCGATCTCCAGCAGGGCGGCCGGCATCGTCGTTTCGCGAATGACGTGGAAATTGCCGTATTGCACTTTGCGGTCCTTGAAGCCGGTAGCGGCCAGAATGTACTTGTGCAGCGTAGTCGCAAGCGCTTTGCTGTCTCCGCGCTGATAGTACGTTTCGGTGCCGCTTGCGGCCGAAGAACCGCTGTTGTTATGGATCGAGACGAAGACGTCGGCGTTGACGTTTTTCGCGACGCGAACGCGTTCTTTGAGTTCCAGGAACGTATCGTCGCTGCGCGTCATGACGATGTCGACGTTCGGGTTCTTTTTCAAAATGGCGGCGACTTTGAGAGCCAGGCCGAGATTGACGTCTTTTTCCCGCACGCCGGTCGGTCCGACCGCGCCCGGGTCGTGATCGCCGTGTCCGGCATCGATCACGATTACTTTTTTGCCGTTGCCGCCTACGCCCGTGATCGGCGCCGTCACTTTGTCGAGCGTGACGAACAGCGAAGTGCCTTCGGTCGACAGCTTATAGTTGTTGGCGCTTTTGAGGTCGATCACGACCTGCACGCTGTTTGTCGAACCTTTCGGTACGAAGTAGCGGATCTGCGACACGTTGTCCGCGTTGGACGCGGAGATCGTGCCGATCTCGCCGACCGCGAGGTTGCCGCCGATCGAGCTGCCGAACCGCGTGTTCGGCAGTTCGACCAGAATGCGGTCGGGACCCGACAGCACCGAATCTTTGGCGATGACCGCTTTGTCGGTCGAGATCATCAGGCGGTTGTCGCTGAAGCTGATCGCTTTGACTGCCGCCGAAGGCGTGACCGGCGTCTCTACGGGCGTGCCCGGTACGACCGTGCCTCCGTCCGTGCTGCCCGGATTCGCTCCCACCTGTCCGCCCGCGGGATTGCCCTGCGTGAACAGATAGACGGTCTTGGCCGCGTTTTGCCATTTGACCTGCAGACCGAGCTGCGCGCTGACGAAACGCAGCGGAACGTAAGTCGTTTCTTTTTGGGCCATGGCCGGCTGCGTAAGCGGCACGATCGCTCCGTTTGCCGTAGCCGCTTTCTGGTTAATGGTGAGTACGACGGTATCCGCACCGCTGCCGATAGTAACCTGCTGAGCCGCCTGGTTCCATCCGACCTTGTAACCCAGTTCCTCGGAGACGACCCGGATCGGAACCATCGTCGTCTGACTCACGGTCAAGACGTCCGCATTGGCCAGTTCTCGATTGTCCAGCATGATTCGGGTGTCCGACGAGGCCGCTTGTCCCGTATGCGGGAGCAAGAACATCAGCATCAGGACTGCCATTACTGTCGTTAACACGTACTTTTTCATTCTTCACATCCACCTCTAACTTTTTCGCTTTTTTCGCCGGAATTGCCTTCTTCCCGCGCTTGCTCCCAAACGCGGTCGGAAAGATTCCGAACTATTGACATCCCAACAGGTGCTCACGTTAAGCTTAGACGCGGACTTTTCTCGAAAGTTGCGGCTTTTATTTCAATTCTGTCATCAATTCCGAATTCGATTCGGCTGTTGACGGCTGTTTCTTATGTATCGGCACGGAAGGTGCGCGAAGCTTAGAGCTTTGCGAAAAAAACCTTCCGTCTTTTTTTTGCGCTTTTCCCGCGCGGCGCCCGCAGCAATCCGGCGTTCGGTCGGCGCGGGACTTATCCGGTACGCCGCCGGGTCGTAATCGATCCTGCGCGCTTACTGCGAAGCGCCGGATTCGAGCCGCGAAATCGCTTCACCCGCGATACTTTCCGCCGGCGTAATGCCGCGGAAACGGGTCCAGACGTCGCGGTCGACTTCATAGACGCGGCCCGCTTTGACCGCGCGCAGTCCTTGCCACACGGACGTCTTTGCCCACTGGTCGGTAATCGGAACTTCGTCGTCGGTCGCGATAAAGATCGCGTCGGGATCGGCTTCGACGATGCCTTCGAGCCCGAGTTCCGGGTACGGTTCTTCCTCGCTGCCGCTCGCCACGTTGTCCAGCCCGATCCGCTGCATCACCTGACCCGCGTACGAAAACGCGCTGTGCGCGTTCAGGCCGTCTTTGCGGGCGACGCCGATCAACACTTTGCGAACCGGCAGTTTTTCCGCTTTTGCTTGCAGCAGCTCCATCGCTTCGGCATGCTGCTTCAGCCGCGCTTCGCCTTCCGCGTCCCGTCCGACCGCGGCCGCGATCCGGCGGAAATCGCCGAGGCTGTCGTCGTACGAGCCTTTGCGGCTGTTCAGGATCAGCGTCGGGGCGACGGCCCGCAATTTGTCCACAATGGCGGTATGGCGATCGGTATCGCCCAGAATCAAGTCCGGCGCGCTGGCCAGGATCGCTTCGATGTCCGGTGCGGACCTTTCCCCGAGCGGGGCATAATCGAGCGGCTGCCCGCCGTTGAGCTTGCGCATCGCGGCGGCTTTGCCGTCGTCGGCAATGCCGACCGGCGTCACGCCGAGCGCGAGCAGGTCGCCCGCGAACGACCATTCCAGCGCCGCGACCCGGGCCGCCGGCTTGGCCAGGTCCACGTCTCCCGACGTGCCGGTCAGCCGGATCGCGGAACCGGACACCGGCGCCGACGCTTCCGATGCCGCCGGCTTCGAATCGGAGCCGCAGCCGGCGAGCAGCCCCAGGCCGAGCAGCGCGGCGGCGGCCCATCTTGTGTTTTGCTTTTTGTTCATGTTCATTCTCCTGACTTCTTCGTTCTGACTTGTTCGTTCTCTAGACTCAACGTTGATAATCATTATCAATACACACCAGTCTAGCAGACTTTGCCGACGCCGGCCAGCCTTTTGAAATTTACGCTTAATTGACACTTGATTGCATCCTGCCCGACCACGCCGAAAAGCGCCGCCGGCCCTAAGGCCAAACGGCGCTGCTGCTTCTGTTCTTATCGGTGCTGACGGTGCTGCCGCGTTCTGCTGCGTGCCGCGAACGGCCCTGGCGTTACACGTAAGTCCGTTCGGCCCGCTTCGCTTCGTATTCGGAGATCGAAGATTCGTGCTGCAGCGTCAAGCCGATATCGTCCAGGCCCTGAAGCAGGAACTGGCGGCGATGTTCGTCCAGATCGAAATCGATACGCAGACCGTAAGCGTCGGTGAGCGTCTTCTCTTCGAGATTGACGTTCAGGCGATAACCTTCGTGCTCGGCCGTGCGGGCGAACAGATCCTGCACCTGTTCTTCGGACAGCTGGATCGGCAGAATGCCGTTCTTGAAGCAGTTGTTGTAGAAAATATCGGCGAACGACGGCGCGATCACGACGCGGAATCCGTAGTCCAGTATCGCCCACGGTGCATGTTCACGGGACGATCCGCAGCCGAAGTTGGCCCGCGAGATCAGCACTTCCGCTCCCGTGTAACGCGGTTTGTTCATTTCGAATTCGGTATTCACTTCGCCGGATTCGGCGAAACGCCATTCGAAAAACAGAAACTGGCCGAAGCCCGTCCGTTCGATGCGCTTGAGAAACTGCTTGGGAATGATGGCGTCCGTGTCGACGTTGACCCGATCCACCGGGGCGACGAGTCCGTTTAATTGTTTGAATTCTTCCATGCGAGATCCCTTCTTTCCGGAGATTTGGTCAGCTGACGACTTCGGTCTTGAACGTCCAATCGCGTACGTCGGTGAAATGTCCTTCGATCGCCGCAGCGGCGGCCATGGCCGGCGAGACGAGATGTGTCCGTCCTCCGCGGCCCTGACGGCCTTCGAAGTTGCGGTTCGAAGTCGAAGCGCAGCGCTGCCCCGGCTGGAGCACGTCCGGATTCATCGCCAGACACATGCTGCAGCCCGCTTCGCGCCATTCGAAGCCCGCTTCGCGGAAAACGACGTCCAGTCCTTCTTCTTCGGCCTGCAGCTTGACGCGGCCCGAACCCGGGACAACGATCGCCGTGACCTGGTCCGCGACTTTGTAGCCTTTGGCGATTTCGGCGGCGGCGCGCAGATCTTCGATGCGGCCGTTCGTGCAGGAACCGATAAACACGTAGTCGATCGGAATATCGGACATGCGCGTACCCGGCACGAGGTCCATATATTCCAGCGCTTTTTCAGCGGCCCGGCGTTCGTTCTCCGTCGTAAAGTCGGCCGGATTCGGCACGACCGAATCGATGTCCGCGCCCATGCCCGGGCTTGTGCCCCAGGTCACCTGCGGAATAAGGGAATCGACGTCGAATTCGACGACGCGGTCATACTGCGCGCCTTCGTCCGTCACGAGCTGCTTCCAATCGGCTACCGCCGTCTCGAACGCTTCGCCCTGCGGCGCGTATTGGCGTCCGCGGATATGCTCGAACGTCGTCTCGTCCGGCGCGATCAGTCCCGCTCTCGCTCCGCCTTCGATCGACATGTTGCAGACCGTCATGCGCTCTTCCATCGTCAGGCTGCGGATCGACTCGCCCGTATATTCCAGCACGTAGCCCGTCGCGAAGTCCGTGCCGTACTTGGCGATAACGCCCAGAATCATGTCCTTGGCCGTGACGCCCGGCTTGCGGCTGCCGACGAAGCGCACTTCCATCGTCTTGGATTTGCCCTGCTGCAAACACTGGGTAGCGAGCACATGCTCCACTTCGCTTGTGCCGATACCGAACGACAACGCGCCGAACGCGCCGTGCGTGGACGTGTGGCTGTCGCCGCAGACGATCGTTTTGCCCGGATGGGTCAGGCCCAGCTCCGGTCCCATGACGTGTACGACGCCCTGGTCGATCGTGTCGAGGTCGAACAGTTTGACGCCGAAGTCTTTGCAGTTTTGCGACAGTGTGTCAATCTGCTGCTTGGAGATCGGGTCTTTGATATTGAAGCGGTCGGTCGTCGGCACGTTGTGATCCATCGTCGCGAACGTGCGGTCCGGACGGCGGACTTGGCGGTTGCTCAGACGCAATCCTTCGAACGCCTGCGGCGACGTGACTTCGTGGACCAAATGAAGATCGATATAGATGATGGCCGGCTTGCCTTCTTCTTGATGAATAACGTGATTGTCCCAAATCTTTTCGTACATCGTTTTTTTACTCATCTTCTTCACCCCGCTGCTGGATTCAAACCGGCCACTTTCGCGATTCCCGAGGCCAGGTTTTGTTAGTGGGTTAAATATAACATGGAGTTGTCTCATTGTTCCAAGATATAATAACTATAATACTGATAGGTTTTACCTATATACGCAGAAGAGAATCTCCCTGTAAAATAAAACGAAAGACTGTCCGCTTACGCGAATGGACGCGAACGTACACAATGAAGGAGACTTCCCCCACATGGAATTGAGACAGCTTCAATACGCGCTCATGATCGCCGCCGAGCGCAATTTTTCGCGGGCGGCCGAGAAGCTGCATATCGCCCAGCCTTCGCTCAGCCAGCAGCTCTCCAAACTGGAAAAAGAACTCGGCGTGCTGCTGTTCCAGCGCAACACGAGCACGGTCCAGCTGACGCACGCGGGACGCGAGTTCATGAAGCGCGCGCAGCGGATCGTCGACGAAATGGATCTGCTGCGGGTCGAGATGGAAGACATTTCGCAGCTGCGCAAAGGGCGGATCACCGTCGGCAGCATGCCGACAACCGGCTCCCACCTGCTTCCGCACGTGCTGCCGGCGTTTCGGGATGGCTACCCCGGTATCGACGTGACGCTGCTCGAAGACACGTCGCAAAATCTGGAACGGCTGACCGCGGGCGGCAAAACGGACATCAGTCTGCTGTCGCTGCCGCTTGGCGAACCGACGCTCGACTATGAATGGATTGCCGACGAACCGATCGACCTGGCCGTTCCCCCGAACCATCCGCTCGCGCTGCGCTCCGAAGGTTCTCCCGCCGCGGGCATTACGATGCGCGAGCTGGAGCACGAACCGTTTATCATTTTGAAGCAGGGGCAAGGGTTTCGTAAAATGGTGCTCGATCTGTGCCGCGAAGCCGGCTACGAGCCGCAGGTCGTGTTCGAGAGCAGCAATATGGAGACGCTGCAATCGCTCGTCGCCGCCGGCATGGGCGTCACGCTCGTGCCGCGGTTCGTCTCCCGGTCGAGGCGCAGCGAGCTGCTGCCGGTCTACGTCCCGCTCGCCGATCCGGTGCCTTACCGCACGCTCGTCATCGCTTACCGCAAAGGCCGTTCGCTGTCCAAAGCGGCCGAAGCGTTTATCGGCACGCTGCGCAGCACGATGCAGCGGCTCGAACGTTCCTGAACCGCCGCATGCGGAGCCGACGCTGCGCTCGGCGCAAATTCCGCCTTTTACAAACCGGGTTCTGCGTGCTATTCTAGGAAAAACCAAATGTCATGCCGCAATGACGGGGCCAGTACGAGAAGATCCGCCTTTCAGAGAGTGAATTCCACAGGTGCGGCTTGGGCGCGAGAGTGTCCGAAGGCCGCGCCTCGGCTGCGAGAATTCACGGTCGGACTTTTCCGAATCCTACCTCCGAGCGATCCGGGCCTCAAGCCCGGACGGTTCCCTTTCCGTTATCGGGGGTTGAGCGGGACGGCTTCGGCCGTCAATCAAGGTGGTACCGCGGAAGCACAGATCGGGCTTTCGTCCTTCGCGCAGCATAAGCTGCGCCTGGACGGAAGCTTTTTTGGTACGCTGCCCGCAGAAAGAAGGAGATATTTATGCAAAAACGGATCGTAGTCAAAATAGGCAGCAGCTCGCTGACGGGAAGCCGGGGCGGATTGAACCGCGAAGCGATTGCGTACTTCGCCGGCGAACTGGCGGAACTGTACCGGCGCGGCGTTCAGCCGCTGCTCGTCACCTCCGGAGCGGTCGCGGCCGGCTTTCGGGCGATCGGCTATCCCGAGCGGCCCAAAAAGCTGTACGAAAAGCAGGCTTCGGCCGCTGTCGGTCAGGCGCTGCTCATGCGCGCTTACCAGGAAGCGCTGGCCGGCCACGGCCATGTGGTGGCCCAAATCCTGCTGACGCGCACCGATTTTCACAGCCGCAAACGGATCGGCAGCGCGGTCATGACGATCGAGGAACTGCTGGAACGCGGCATTCTGCCGATCTTCAACGAAAACGACACGGTCTCGGTCGACGAACTGAAATTCGGCGACAACGATACGTTGTCCGCGCTCGTCGCCAATCTGGTCAAAGCGGAGCGGCTCGTCATCCTGACCGATACGGACGGCTTGTACAGCGCCGATCCGCGGCAGGACCCGAACGCGATCAAATACGAGGCGATCGGCGAAATCAGCGACGATATTTACCGTATGGCCGGAGGCAGCGGAAGCAGCGTCGGCACCGGCGGCATGCGGTCCAAGCTCGATGCGGCGCGGATCGCCACGCGCGGAGGCGTGCCGGTATTCGTCGGCCGCGCCACCGAAACCGGCGATCTGGCGGACGCGGCGGAAGGCCGCGGCCGCGGTACGCATTTCACGACGACGCTCTCTTCCATGTCCGTCAAAAAGCAGTGGCTCGGGTATTTGTCCCGGCCGCTCGGCGCGCTGATCGTCGACGCCGGCGCCAAGCGCGCGCTCGCCGAAGAAGGCCGCAGCCTGCTGCCGGTCGGCATCACCGCCGTCGAAGGACAGTTCCATGCGGGCGACGTCGTCGAAGTGCGCGGCCCGGACGGCGACGTCGTCGGACGCGGCGTCGTCAACTACGACATGGAAGACCTGCAGCGCGTCTGCGGATGGCCGGGACCCCGGGTGCTGGAGACGCTGAACGGCCTGCACCGGCTCGAAGCGATCCATCGCGACGAATGGATCTCGCTCGGCTGAGCCGGGACCGAATAACGCCTAGCCATACGCATACCCATACACACACCCATAACGCATACCAGTAAAGGGAGGATTGCCATATGAATCAATCACCGATCGAACAAAACGGACAAACGGCCAATTCCACGGCCGCAGGCGGCGCGGTGCAGAGCGAAGTGCGCGCCAAAGCGATTCTGGCCGGCTCCGCCGCGCGACGGATGGCTTCGCTGTCCACCGACGAGAAAAATGCGGCCCTGCTCGCGATGGCCGACGCGTTGAACGCGGAAGCGGCTTCGCTGATCGAAGCGAACCGCGAAGATCTGGAGCGCGGACGCGCAAACGGCACGAGCGAATCGCTGCTCGACCGGCTCATGCTGAGCGAAGCGCGGATCGCGTCGATCGCCGACGCGCTCAAGCTCGTCGCGGACCTGCCGGACCCGACAGGCACCGTGCTGGAGACGATCGAGCGCCCGAACGGGCTGCGGATCGAGAAAGTCAGCGTGCCGCTCGGCGTTATCGGCATTGTGTACGAAGCGCGCCCGAACGTCACGGTCGATGCGGCGGCGCTTTGCCTGAAGACCGGCAACGCGGTCGTGCTGCGCGGCGGTTCGGCCGCCTTGTCCACCAACCGGCGTATTGCCGAAGTGCTGCGCGCGGCGCTGGCCGGCACGGCGCTGCCACCCGAAGCGCTTCAGGTGATCGAAGACGCGTCGCGTTCTTCGGTCGACGAGATGCTGAAGCTGAACGGGCTGCTCGACGTCATCATCCCGCGCGGAGGCCGTTCGCTGATCGACAACGTCGTGCGCAATGCGACAGTGCCGGTCATCGAGACGGGCGCCGGCGTCTGCCATACGTATCTCGACGCTTCGGCGGACGCCAAGATGGCCGCCGAGATTGCGATCAACGCCAAAGTGCAGCGTCCTTCGGTCTGCAATTCGATGGAGACGCTGATCGTCCATGCGGACTTCGCGCAGCGCGAGCTGCGATCTCTTGCGGACGAGCTGCTGCGGCTCAAGGTCGAACTGCGCGGCGACGAGCGGACCCGCGCCCTGCTGCCGGAAGCGAAGCCCGCTGCCGACGAAGAATACGGTACGGAATATAACGACTATATTCTGAATATCAAAATCGTGGACGGCGTGGACGAAGCGGTCGCCCATATTTCCCGCTTCGGCACGAAGCACTCCGAGTGCATCGTGACAGAAGACGAGGTCAACGCTGTCCGCTTCCTGAACGAAGTGGACGCGGCCGCCGTATACCACAATGCGTCCACCCGGTTCACCGACGGCTTCGAGTTCGGCTTCGGCGCCGAGATCGGGATCAGCACGCAAAAGCTGCACGCCCGCGGGCCGATGGGCCTCCCGGCGCTGACTTCGTCCAAATACCGGATCTACGGCACCGGCCAGATTCGCCCGTAAGCCGCCGCGACTCTGCGGCCGCTTTGATCGCGAGCATACGCTCCACCCCATTTTCCCAGAAGCGAAAGGATGAATTTCCCATGACCCAGACCCGCATGCTGATCGAAGACCGCGTTTGCTTTTTCGGAGCCGGTTCGATGGCGGAAGCCGTCGCCCGGGGCCTGATCGCCCGCGCGGTGATCGCACCCGAACAGATCACGTTCCTGAACCGGAGCGACCAATCGAAGCTCGACCAGCTTCGGCAGCGCTACGGCACGCCCGGCACGCAGGACCCGGCCGAGAAAGAGCAGGTGCTGCGCACCTTCCCGGTCGTCATTCTCGCGATGAAGCCCAAAGACGCCGCCGAAGCGCTGCGGCAGCTCGGGACGCTGGTCGGCCCGCGTACGCTGATCGTGTCCATGATCGCCGGCTTGTCGATCGACACGCTGCGCCGCCTGCTGAACCGTCCCGAGCAGCCTATCGTCCGCACGATGCCCAATACGTCGAGTTCGATCGGCCTGGGCGTGACGGGCGTCAGCTTCTCGGACGGCTTGTCCGAAGCGCAGCGCCGCACCGCCCGCCTGCTGTTCGAAGCGGTCGGCGTCGTCGTCGAGACCGAAGAAGACAAGATCGACGCCCTGACCGGCATCTCCGGCAGCGGTCCGGCCTACGTCTACTACCTGATGGAGGCGCTGATCGAAGCGGCCGAGCTCGGCGGTCTTACGCCCGAACAAGCGCGCGAGATGACGGTCCAGACCGTCCTCGGCGCCGCCCAAATGGTGCGCCAGACCGGCGAAGAACCGGCCGAACTGCGCCGCAAAGTCACTTCGCCGAACGGTGCGACCCAGGCGGCGATCGCCAAGCTTGACGAAAGCGATTTTCACGGTGCCCTGATCCGGGCCGCGCAGCGCTGCTCGGAGCGCTCGGCCGAAATGGGCCGGGAGCTGGAGAGCCAACTGCCGAACGCGGAGTCGAACTGAAGTCTCCGGTGCCGGAACCGTTCCCTGACACGATATGAACCATATGAACGATATGAACGACATGAACGCAAAAGCCCGTCCGTTTCCGGAGCGTACTCCGAAAACGGACGGGCTTTTAACGTGATAGGCAGCTTGCTTGTTCTTGCTCTTGCTCCTGCACGTTCTTCCGCGTTCAGGCTCTCGCCCGGCGCCCCGTCTTCATCAGCTTGAAGCCGCCGCCGATCAGCAGCAGCGCCACGACGGCGTTGCGGATATACGGTTCCAGTTGATGCAGGAATCCGAGCGTCGGCAGATACAGGTCGATAAACGGCATCACGAGCGTTTTGAGTACGTAATACAGCCCCAGCGCCACCAGCAGCACGCCGAGCCAGCCGCGGTTCGCTTCGAAGTTGTCCAGCAGCGGCTTGTCGACCAGCGGTTCCCGGCCGTAGCGCCCGACCTGCTGCAAAGCGTCGAAAAACGCATAGAACCAAATGAGCGGCACGAGGAACAGGAAGATCGACAAGCCGAGCACGTCGAGGATGTAGATGCTGCCGAAGAACAGAATCATCAGCTGCGCCCCGCGCTTCATAAGACCCAGATACATATGCGCCGCGCCCGGCACGATCGCAAGCAGCAGGCCCATCGTCCGGCTTTTCCCGCTGCCGTCGCGCCCCATGTCCCAGCGTTCGATCAGCGAAAAGTCGCGCAGCTGCTCGCCGCGGCTTTTGCGTCCGGCCAGTTGGACCGCATCGAACATCCCGTAGATCCAGATGATCGGCAGCACGCCGAGAAACATCAGAAACGTTTCTTCGCCGGTGAAAATACTCAGGAAGACGAGCGCCGTCGTCAGTCCGAAAAAGGCGGCCAGAAACGAAACTCCCCGCTGCACCAGGCCCATGTACAAATGGCCGAGTCCCGGCACGAAGCTCAAGATGACGGTACAGAACCGCTGCACGTCGGAAAAATAGTTCGGTTCGCGCAGCATGCGCCCGTCTCCGATCGGCGGGTAAGGCGGGTACGTCGGATAACCGGCATCTTCGCCCGGCCCGAATCCGGCCCGCGGCTCTTCTTCCCTGTCCGCCGTCCGCGGTGCGCCGGGTTCGCCCGAACGGTAAGCGCCGTACGGATCATCCGCATAGCCCGGATGTCTCGGAGCGGAAGACGCATGAGCGTAATAACCGGGCGGCGCATCCGGCCCGAGCGGCCGGCTGAGCACGGCGACCAGCATGTCGAACATGCTGATGAACCAGACCAGGCAGGTTCCCGCTATGCCTAACGCCATTGGCGCGTCGCTTTCTGTAATCGCCGCAAGCAACCCTCCGCCGATCAGCATAAACAGCGGAAGCAAAAAGTAGATAAATCCCCGGGAGCGGTTGCCCCAATATACATGGCCGAGACCCGGTACCAGGTTCAGCAGCAGCGCCGCCAGTTTACTTCGTAGTCGATTCATGGTCGCTTTCCCCTTTCGCTTTGAAGCCGCCCAGCCACGTCGACGCTCCGTCCGTCAGCCGTTGGCTGTACGATACTTTTCCCGCTTCGTCCGCCGCTTTGGATGCCTGCTCGCCGATCCGGTCGAACGTGCCGGTGAACGTCAGCAGCAGCGCGGCGGCGGCCGCTACCGTATAGAGCACGATCGGCTCTCTCCATTTGCGGCCGAAATAGCCTTGGCTTCCCTGTTCGTCGGCGCGTTCCGGAATCAAGGCCATGACCCGTTCGCTGAACGCTTCTTCGTCGGCAAGGCCGGGCAGCTCTCCGCCAACGTTTTCGAGCGCCGCCAGATATTGGCCGAAAGCCTGCTCGTCGCCCTGCTCCAGCAAATGCTCCAGGCGTTCCCTCATTGGCTCGGCCAGCGTGCCCCGCACGTAGCGCATCCATTCCTGCGGTCCGTAACGTTCCAACTCGCTCATCGCCATTCCTCCTCCTGCCAGTGCTGACGAATCCACATTCGCGCCCGGTACAATTTCGATTCGACGGTCTTGACCGTAACGTGCATTTCCGCCGAGATTTGTTCGTAGTTTTTGCCTTCAAAATAAAAAGCTTCGATGACATCGCGATGACCTCTCGGCATGTCGGCCAGACGCCTGCGCATTTCTTCCGACTGCTCCTCGCGCAGCATTTTGGCAAGCGGCGCTTCGTCTCCCGACACGATCCGCAGCAGAGCCGGTTCCGAATCGTACAGATCTTCGCGTCGCCGCTTCTGCTTGCGCTTGAAATCGATCGCCTTGTTCGTCGCGATGCGCGAAATCCACGTCTTGAATCCTTGGGAACGATAATCGGGGAGCGATTTATGAATCTGGATAAATACTTCCTGCGCGACGTCTTCGGCATCCTTCTCGCTGCGCAGTACCGAGAAGGCGACGCGAAATACGTGCTGCCTGTACGTGTCGACGAGTTCGCGAAACGCGTCGCGGTCGCCGCGCAGAATACCGCGGATCAATTCCTGTTCGTCAATCGTGCTCTCCCCCTTTCCCGCCGAATAGACGCGCCGCCCCGCCGGTGCCCCTGCATCTTTGGCGAACCTTTTTGCAATTCTTGTGCAAATATCGGGGACGCCGCCGCTTTTCGGCCGTTTCGGCATCCTTTTCGTCGACTTCATTGTACATGACCGAGTCTTCTGGCAGACGTTAAGACGGCAAAAAAAGGCCGAAAATCGCGGCTGCGATCTTCGGCCTTGCGTGTGGTGCGCGGTGGAGTCGGCAGGTTCGGCGTACTTGTTACTGCGCCGACGAGACCGACTTGTACCAGTCGTTGACTTCCTGCGTGATCTGCTCGCCGCCGTTGGATTTCCAGCTGGCGACGAATTCGTCGAACGCGTCTACCGGAAGTTTGCCGTAGATGATTTTGTTGAACGTCTCCATTTCGGACTGGCGCAGCAGATTCCACTTCGAGATCATGGTCGGCGTAGCCGCTCCGGTGAAGTAGTTCTGTTTGCGGACGTCCTGTTGGGACATGACGACTTTGGCCGCCTGCCAGTTTTCCGGTTTGCGGAATTCGGCCATCTGCTTCTCGTAAGGCGTTACCGCCTCTTCGCCGTCCGCCAGCTTGACGAGCGTCTTCATGTACAGATCCGGAATACGCGCCGGGCCGGTCAGGAACGGGAATTCGTTGGAGAAGTTCGGAATCTTTTCTTTGTCGCTGGTCGATTTGCCGTCGATAACGTCCCAGTCATAACCTTTGGCAAAGCCGTATTCGTATTCGCTGCCCGCTTTCGGGTTCGCGAGGTTGTCGAGCAGGTAGTTGTAGTACAGGAAAATGGCTTCCGGGTGCGCCGCGTCTTTGTTGATCATGATACTCGCGTTGACGCCGGAGTTTTGCCATTTCGTACCGATCTTGCCGTCCGGTCCGGCAGGGACCGGATACGCTTTATACTTGGAACCCGGTACCGCTTTGAGCAGATCGGGAGCCGGCCAGTCCGGTACCCAGTTCGCGCCGGGCAGAATGCCCGCCGTGCCTTTGGTCCAGCTCTCGGCCGCTTTGGACTCGTCCCACAGTGCGGAATCGGCGTGGATATAGCCTTTGTTCATCCATTCCTGCAGCTTCGCAAGCGCTTCTTTGGAACCCGGATTGATGGAGCCGTATTCCAGGTTGCCGTCCGCGTCTTTGTTCCACTGTTCTTCGATCGTGCCGTAAGCGCCGAACAGCCAGTCGAGCGAACCCATCCAGGTGTTCGTGTTGTTCTTGAGCGAGATCGCCAGCGGGAACACTTTGTCCGGAGACAAGCCGTCGGGATTCTCGTTTTTGAATTTGTCCATGATGACTTCCAGGTCGGCGATCGTTTTCGGCGCCTCCAGGTTCAGCTTTTCCATCCAGTCTTCACGCAGCCACAGTTCGGTGTTGTCGTTGTCCGTATACTCCAGAATCGGCATGTTGTACTTTTTGCCGTCTTTGGTGAACGGATACCACAGCTCGGGATGTTCGGCCGAGTGGTCTTTGAGGATCTGGTTGGCGTATTTGTCGAACAGTTCGTCGATCGGCATAAACTGTCCCGATTCGATCAGTTGGTTCGTCAGTACCGGATTGGTCGGCACCGGCACGAAGTCGGGCAGTTTCTCCCCGGAAGCGACGGCAAGCTGAAGCTTCTGTCTGTACTGGTCGTCGTTGGCCGGGTACCACGTGTCTTTGTGTTTGATACCCAGCGTCTCCAACATCCACCGGTCGTGGACATTGTTTTCTTTGGTGTCGCCCTGCACGTATTTCTTCGGCATGAGCACGCTGCTGATCTCGATCGGCGGATCGTATTTGCCGGCCGCGAACGCCGCTGTCGCCGTTTCCGATTCGACTGCCGCGCCGTCCGTTTTGGAGCCGCTATCCGAAGCCCCGCTGCACGCGCTGACCGTGAACAGACTGGCGACCGCAAGGATTTTCCAAGCATTCCGTATTTTTCTCATTGCTTAATCCCCCCCGTTAACTTGTACACCTCTAGCTTACACTCGTTACTTTACCAACTTTCCGGGGAAGGCATCTATATGAGTTTGTTAGGCCGGATAGGATTTTGTCACGTTATTTGCCGGAGTCGCGATAGTCCTGCGGCGTCATGCCGAAATGGCGCTTGAACACTTTGATAAAATACGCCGGGTCCATGTAGCCGATCTCCAGTCCGATCTCGTACACTTTTTTGTCTGTCGACTTCAGCTTGTGGGAAGCGCGTTCCATCCGCAGATTGGAGACGTAATCGCTGATGCCTTCGCCCGTTTCGATTTTGTAAATTTTGGACAAATGCGTCGGATGCAAATTTACGTGGTCGGCCAGCGCGCGCAGCGAGACGTCGAGATGCAGGTTTTTGTCGGCAAAAGCCTGCACTTTGCGCACGTAGAGCGAACGATTGTCTTTGACTTCGCTCGACGTGCCTTCTTTGACGGCGCGCAGCGCTTCGAGCGACCATTTACGCAGCCGCGCGATCGAAGCGAACGCTTCACCCCGCTGCAGCGGCTCCATTTCGCTGCCGAGCAGGCTTTCGAGCGTCCGTCCGCCCCGGTGCGCCAGATTGGTATACGCCGCCGCGATCAAAAATCCGGCTTCCATGCAGTGTTCCCACGATTCCGACCAGCTGTCGTCCAGCTCGCCGCAGATCGCCTGCAGTTTCTCTTCGGCTTCGTCCCAGCGTCCCGCTTCCAGCAGGTTCTCCAGCGAAGGCGGCAGGTACAGCGAGCGCAGCGCGCCCTGCTGCGACGGGCCGGCCGGCTCGCTGAGCCGCATGACGAATTCCCGCTCGTCCCCGACGATTTGGCGGAAATAGGCGGCGGCCCGGCGAAAAGCGTCGGGCAGCTCTTCCGGAAACCGGAACAGGTCGGTCATGACGATCGACAGCGAGCCTTTGAGGAACTGTTTGACTTTGGACTGCAGCTGGATCGACAGTTTCTCCAGCAGCCCGTCGCGTTCCGGCGGCGCTTCCGGCTTGAACTGAAGCAGGAACGCCAGATAGCCGTGTTCCTCTTTGACCCCCCACACTTCCAGAAATTCGCCCATCACTTCCTCGGCCATATTGATGATCGCGTATTCGATCAGCGGCTGGCCGTTATGCCGGTATTTGCCGAATTCTTCTTCCATCCGCACGAGCAGCAGCGCGCTCGGCCCGACCGTAAACGGCAGGCCGTAATTGTGCAGCTTGCGCTCCCACTCGTCGGCCGGCATCCGCTGCCCGTCGAGCGCATCGAGCAGCAGGCGCCCGCGCAGCAGCGGCAGGTTTTCGCGCAGCGCATAATTCGTCCGCTCCAGCGAGCTGACCATTTCCCATTCGGCGTTCAACTGCTCGATCGCCGTGCCGACCGCTCCGAGCAGTTCGGCGTCGCCGGGCGGCTTGAGCAAATAATCGACCACGCTGTTGCGCATCGCCTGCTTGGCGAATTCGAAGTCCGAATGACCGGACAGCATGATGCATTTGATCTTGCGGTCCCGCTTGCGGATCTTCTCGATCAATTCGATCCCGTTCATCTCCGGCATGAGAATGTCCGAGATGACGATATCGATCGGATACGTATCGATCAGTTCCAGCGCTTCGCGGGCGGAATAGGCTTTGTGCACCTGCTCGATCCCGAGCGTGTGCCACGGTTTGTTCATCGACAGATTGTCGACCCAGTGGATTTCGTCGTCGACGATCAGTAATTGCATGAGGGTTCGCTCCTTCTTGCTCATGATGGCGGATAGGCTTGCGATTGTGGATAGACTTGCGATTGTGACGATATTTGCGATGATTCGAGCTTATTTCAAACGTTTCGATTGCCGGGAATCGGCACGATCGGCATAAGCGGTTCGGAGGTCTGAAGTTCCGGCCGCTCGGGAATGGCCCAACGGATCTCGGTGCGGAATCCGCCGGCCGGAGACGGACCGAACCGCAGCCCCGACCGGCTGCCGAATTGATGGGCGATCCGCTGATGCGTATTCCACAGCCCGCAGCCCATCTCTTCTTGCAGTTCTTCGTCCATTTTCCGGTTAAGCGCTTCGTACTCTTCCGGGCTCAGGCCCGGCCCGTCGTCGTCGATGACGATCACGCAGAAGCCGTCTTCCGACTGTCCGGTAATGCGGATCTCGCCCGAAGCGTACGATTTGGCGACGCCGTGTATGACCGCGTTCTCGACGATCGGCTGCAGCATCAATCGCGGAATGTCCTGCCGGCGCAGCTCTTCCGGCAGATCGATCACATAATCGATCCTGCCGTTGCGCAGCTTCTGGATATCCAGATAGTTGACGAGCAGCCGCACTTCTTCTTCCAGCGGGGCGATTTCTTTTTCCATGCGCGTCGTGTACCGGTAGTAGGCACTGAGATTAAACGCCATCGACACGACCGCTTCTTCGTCTTTCATCTGCGCCATATTGATGATATAGCCGAGGCAGTTGTACAGAAAATGCGGATTGATCTGGGCCTGCAGCTGTTTGAGCGTCGCTTCCCGGGCCCGGATCTTCTCGTTGAACACATTTTCGATCAAGTCCTGTATCCGCTGCGACATGTCGTTGAAACGTTCGAACACGAACGAGAATTCGTTCCGGTTCCGGGCATGCAGCCGCACCGTGTAATCGCCGCTTTGCACGCGCAGCAGCCCGTTCATCAGTTTGCGGATCGGGCGCTGCACGTTGCGGTACAGCAGGACGGACGCGGACACGCCGAGCAGCAGCAGCAGCGCGATCGACAAATAGAACAAATTGCGGCTGGACGAGATCGGGCCGAGCACCTGGCCGAGCGGCACCACATCGATCAGCTGACCGTCCAGATACGCGGAACCGACCGAGCTGACGAGATAATCCTGGCCGCGCAGTTCGACGATGCGCTGCGCGGTCCGCTCCAGCGGATGCACGTCCAGATACGCGATCAACTCCGACGACAGCGTCCGGTCCGCGCTGCGGTTCAGAATCGGCAGATCGCCTTTGCGGTAATAAAAAGGATCGCCCTGCCCGCCGGCTTTGTACGTGTCGAGCATGTTGCGGATATTGTCCGAGCTGAAGCTCGCTTCGACGACGAGGCTGCTGCCGGTCAGCAGTCCCTGCTCGCCGAGCGAATCGGTGTAGAACCAATAGAAGTACGGCGGCTGCCCGCTGCCTTCGTCGCCGTAGATCCATTTGCCGCTCATGTTGCGCTTGAGGTAGTCTTCGCTGTACTCGCCCCGGCGATCGTAATTGGCGATGACCTGGTGATTTTGCTGCGAATGCAGCGCGTAGCGCGCCGGCCAAATATCGGTCACGCCGGATTGCAGCATCATTTTTTCCTGAATCGCGTAGCGGGTCTGCATCCGGTCGTAACGTCCGCCCCACAGATTCAGTCCGTTGAAGTCCCGGGCGTTCGGATCTTTGGAAAACGTCAGGCTGAAATCCATCATCTGATTGACGCGCGAATCGATCTGGCTGGACAGAAACGTCAACTGCCGCGCGCTCGACGTCTGAAGTTCGCGGCTCACCACATGGAAAGTCACGTCGTTCGAATACGTATAGGCGAGAATGATAGGCAAAAACAAAATCGCGATCAGGCTGTTCATTTTGGCAAACAAACTAAAACGGCCCCGGGACTTGCCCCGCGCCGCGACGGCTTCGAACATTGGCTGCATAAAGCGCTCCTCCGGATCGTGTTCCCTAATAAAAGCCTATACGATCCTAACATTGTTATATATCTCGCCGCGCACTTGCTTGGTACTATTTATATATAGCAGAGAACGTAGAGACGCACCACACACATTTGGAAGCGGGGGAACGCAATGGAAGCGAATCTAAGCGAGCGGACGAACAAAACGGAGGCGCGCGGCGGCAAAAGAAAAAGAGGCCGTCGGCAGCCCTGGATCCTGCATTTGATGGTCCTTCCGGCCGCCGTCATGGTCTTTATTTTTTCTTATATTCCCATGAGCGGCATCGTGATGGCTTTTCAGGATTACAAACCAGCGCTCGGATTTGCCGAGTCGCCGTGGGTCGGCCTGAAACATTTTCAGTACATGTGGGAAAACGAATATTTCCTCAAAATTACCGGCAATACGCTGTTTTTTGCCTGCACCAAGATCGTCATGAACCTGATCGTGCCGTTCGTATTCGCGCTGCTGCTGAACGAAGTGCGAAAAATGGCGCTGAAGCGTTCGATTCAGACGCTCGTGTATCTGCCGCACTTTCTGTCGTGGGTCACGCTGTCCGGCATCCTGATCGACATGCTCGCGCAGACGGGCCTGATCAACCAGTTCATCGTCCATCTGTTCGGCACGAAGCCGATCTTCTTCCTCGGCGACGGCAACTGGTTCCGCTTCACGATCATCGTCAGCGACGTGTGGAAAGAGTTCGGCTTCAACACGATCATCTTCCTCGCCGCGCTGTCGGGCATCAATCCCGCCTTGTACGAAGCGGCGGAAGTCGACGGGGCGACGCGCTGGAAACAGACGCTGCATATCACGATCCCGTCGCTCGTACCGATCGCTATCGTAATCGCGACACTCGCGCTCGGCAACGTGCTGAACGCCAACTTCGACCAGATCTTCAACCTGTACAGCCCGCTGATCTACCAGCAGGGCGACATCATCGACACCTTCGTGTATCGGGAAGGCCTGCTCAGCGGACAATTCAGCTTTGCGACAGCCGTGAACCTGTTCAAGTCGGTCATCAGCCTCATCCTGATCGCCGTCTCGTACCGTCTGGCTTACCGCTTCGCCGGATACCGCATCTTCTAGTCCACCGAGCCGAAAGGAGATCTTGCCCATGTACCACAAAACGCTGCCTTACCGCATTTTCAGCATCTGCAACAATATATTTCTGACGGTCATCTCTATCGCCTGCCTGCTGCCGCTGCTGCACCTGCTCATGGTGTCGCTCAGCTCGACCGCTCCGGCCAACGCCGGACTGGTCACGTTCTGGCCGATCGGGTTCACGTTCGAGGCTTATGCCAAAACGTTCGATAACGCCAACTTCCTGTCTTCGCTCTGGGTATCGGTGCAGCGGACGATCCTCGGCACGGCGCTTGCGCTCGTCGTCAACACGACGGCCGCCTACGCACTGTCCAAAGAAACCCGCGTGTTTGCCGCCCGCAACGTGTATCTGTGGTATTTCGTCGTCACGATGCTGTTCAGCGGCGGTCTGATTCCCGGTTACATCCTGATCCTCAAGCTCGGCTTGATGAACTCGCTCTGGGCGCTGATCCTGCCGGGTCTCGTCGCCGTGTTCAACATCATCCTGCTGCTGAACTTTTTCCGCGGCGTTCCGAAAGACCTCGAAGAAGCCGCGTTTATCGACGGCGCCGGTCATCTGCGGACGTTCTTCAGCATCTATCTCCCGCTCTCGCTGCCGGTTATCGCGACCGTGTCGCTGTTCATGATGGTGGGACACTGGAACGCGTATTTCGACGGCATCATCTATATCCGCGATTCCGAAAAGCTTCCTCTGGCCAGCTTCATGCAGACGATCATCGTGCAGGCCGACATGTCGAAGCTTGATCCCGAAGCGGTCGCCAATCTGTCGCAGCGGACGATCCGCGCTTCGCAAATCTTTATCAGCGCCCTGCCGATCCTGATCGTATATCCGTTCCTGCAGCGGTACTTCGTGACAGGGATCGTGGTTGGCGCGGTGAAAGAGTAGGGGTTTGCGCGGTAGGGCTGCGGCTTGGGGGCGGGAGCGCTTGAGCGGCAGTGTGAGTGCGTGAGCGTGTGAGCGCTTGTGCTTGTGCGTGAGTATGTGAGCACATGTGAGTGGAAATAGCTGCGGGAGAGCAGCTATTTCGCGCTGTTGGGGCGCTTGAGCGGGAATAACTGCGGGAGAGCAGTTAATTCACCTTACAGGCGTCGAAAATCCGTTTTTTTCGAAAAATAAGTGGATTGGTGCAGTTAAGTGTGATTTCGACGGTTGTTCGGTTGAAATAAGTGCGCTTACGTCGTTAATCGACGATCGCTTCGCGGTCTGCCAAGCGTGCGTACGATTGCCTGAAAAAAATGTGTAAAACCGGTCTTCCCGAAAAGGGGGGCCGGTTTTTTTGTGGGCGATTTTGGGGATTAAAAAACCGCTCTGCCCGGTGGGCAAAGCGGTGAAGCCGCGCTAGTGGCGGCGCGCCGAGTTTCTTCGTTTTCGCCGAGGCTCAAACGGTGGAATTCGGCGGGGTGGGGATAAGTGCATAAGTGCAGGTGATTCCCTCTCTCTCGCTAGCGCTCGAAAATCGGGAAACCCCTTTTCTGCCCGGTGTTTCCCTCTCTCTCGCTAACGCTCGAAAATCGGGAATCACCTTTGCCCTCTAAATTTCTGGGAATAGGCACGGACGTCTTCGGGCGTACGAACACGGTTCCGGCTCCACTCGAGCAGGATACGGTCGATATACCGGAAATGAAGTTTGCCCGCGAACACGGCTTCTTTCAAAGCCAGCAGGATCAACTCTTCCGGGTAGCTGTCCTGGTCGATCCAGATCGAGATCGTCTCGCATTCCATCGGGGACAGAGGGCGGGCGAATTCCTGTTCGAAAATGCGGAACAGGTTATCGACCAGCTCGACTTCCTCTTCGGGAACGGCCGGGCGTTCGGCGCGGCGCTGGCTGCGCCGCTCCTCGGCCAGGCAGCCGGCGAGACGTTCGTACAGGCCGGCCAGGTTGTAGCGCTCGTAGCGGATGCCGGACGGTGTATCCTCGTCTTCGTGGATCGCGAGGAAGCCGTCCTTGATCAGCCGCTGGAGCCGCGCGGCCAGTTCGCCCGGTTCAAGGCCGGTGCGGTCGCGCAGCTCTTCGAGCGTCGGAAAATCGTTCAATTCGGCCTGACGGAAAGCGATAAGCTGAATCAGCAGCATCGTCTCCTCCAGGGTAAGGTCCATCTTGCGGTAAAAACGCAGCAGGGCATGGGGAAGATGAACCTGCGGCGATTCCATCGCATAGGAGACTCCCATGGCCCAAGTCTTCCAGGCTTCGTCATTCACCCGCTTGTTCCTCCTTCCGCCTGCCTGATCGGCTCTTCGCAGCATGCGTAAATCGCCTTACGGATAGAGGCGGTACAGCATGCGCGGGAACGGAATCGTCTCCCGGACGTGATCGAGTCCGCAGATCCAGGCCACGGTACGCTCCAGACCCAGGCCGAAGCCGGAGTGCGGAACGGAACCGTATTTGCGCAGGTCCATATACCATTGGTACGCGTCGGACGACAGCTCATGCTGGGCAAAACGCTCTTCCATCAGCTTCGGATCGTCGATCCGCTGCGAACCCCCGATGATCTCGCCGTAGCCTTCCGGTGCGATCATGTCGGCGCACAGCACGACTTCCGGGCGGTTCGGATCGGGCTTCATGTAGAACGCTTTGATCTCCGCCGGATAATGCGTGATGAAGACCGGTTTGTCGTAGTGATTGGCGATCGCCGTCTCGTGCGGCGCTCCGAAATCTTCGCCCCACGGTACGTCGAAGCCGTTGTTGTTCAGGAATTCGATCGCTTCGTCGTACGTGATGCGCGGGAACGAGCCCGTGACTTGTTCCAGCTTGCTCACGTCGCGCTCCAGCGTTTCCAGTTCCGCTTTGCAGTTGTCCAGAACGGACTGCACGACGTGGCTGACGAACTGTTCTTGGACTTCCAGGCTTTCTTCCAGTTCCACGAACGCCATCTCCGGCTCGATCATCCAGAACTCGATCAGGTGGCGGCGCGTTTTGGATTTTTCGGCGCGGAACGTCGGGCCGAACGAGTAGACTTTGCCGAGCGCCATAGCGGCCGCTTCCATGTACAGCTGCCCGCTCTGGGTCAGGTACGCGTCTTCGTCAAAATATTTGATATGGAACAGCTCGGTCGTGCCTTCGGCCGAAGACGGCGTCAGGATCGGAGGGTCCATCAGCGTGAAGCCTCTCGTATCGAAAAATTCCCGGATCGCACGCACGATCTGTGCGCGCACGACCATGACCGCGCGCTGCTTCGTCGAACGCAGCCACAGATGGCGGTGATCCATCAGGAAATCGACTCCGTGCTCTTTGGGTGTGATCGGATAGTCTTCGGTCAGGTGCAGCACTTCGATACCCGTTACGGTCATCTCGTAGCCGGATTTGCTGCGCGGTTCTTCGCGGACGATCCCCGTCACGTAGAGCGAGCTTTCCTGCGTCAAGCTTTTGGCATCGTTCCAGATTTCTTCCGAAACTTCGCTTTTGACGACGACGCCCTGGATATACCCGGTGCCGTCGCGAAGCTGAAGAAACTGGATTTTGCCGCTCGAGCGTTTGTTGTTGACCCAGCAGCCGATTTTGACGGTCTCGCCGACATGGCTGCTGACGCCGCGAATGTCTGTTTTGGTGGACATGCGAGTCATTCCTCTCCTGTAGGTTAAGCTTGGCTTTCTTCCACGATGCGGTACGTATCGCGGGCGATCACAAGTTCTTCGTTCGTCGGCACGACGAGCACTTCCACTTTGGAATTTGGTGTGGAGATGCGGCGCGCGTCGCCGGAACGGATCTTGTTCAGTTCTTCGTCGATCTCGATGCCGAGGTACGACAGGTTGTCACAGACCGCTTTGCGCACGATCGCGGAATTTTCGCCGACGCCGGCCGTGAACACCAGCACGTCCACGCCGTTCATCGCGGCCGCGTACGAACCGATATACTTGCGCAGGCGATATTCGTACATTTCAAAAGCAAGCTTCGCGTTCGGTTCGCCTTTTTCCCAGCCGTCCGTAATGTCGCGCATATCGCTGCTGATTCCGGAAATCGCCAGCAGACCGCTGTGCTTGTTGAGCATCGAATTCATTTCACCTACGGTCAGTTCTTCCTTGTTCATGACGTAAGGCACGATCGCCGGATCAAGGTCGCCCGAACGCGTACCCATCATCAGGCCTTCGAGCGGAGTCATGCCCATCGAAGTATCGACGGATACGCCGCCCTGAATCGCTGTCAGGCTGCCGCCGTTGCCGATATGCGCCGTGATGATCTTGATGTCTTCGATTGGCTTGCCCAGGAACTCGGCTGCCGCGAGGCTGACGTAATAATGCGACGTGCCGTGGAAACCGTAGCGGCGCACTTTGTACTTGCTGTACAGGACACGCGGAATAGCGTACAGATACGATCTTTCCGGCATCGTCTGGTGGAACGCCGTGTCGAACACGACAACCTGCGGCACGCCGGGCATGTTGACTTCGCAAGCTTCGATGCCCATGACGGCAGCCGGATTGTGCAGCGGAGCCAGGTCGATCAGGGCACGAATATTTTTCTTCGCTTCCTTGTCCACGAGTGCGGATTCATTGAAGAATTCGCCGCCGTGCACGACGCGGTGACCGACCGCATTGATCTCGTCGACGCTTGCGAGCACGCCGTGCGTTTTGTCGGTCAGCTTGTCGATGACTTTGCGGATTGCCGTGTTATGTTCGAGAATCTCGCTCACTTCCACGACTTCTTCCTTATCGGCCGGCTTGTGGGTCAGAATGGACGAGTCCATCCCGATCCGCTCGACCAGACCTTTGGCCAAAACGGATTCGTCGGTCATGTCGTACAACTGATATTTAAGCGAGGAACTCCCCGAGTTGATTACGAGAACTTTCACAGTTTGTCACCGTCCTTGTCGTACTTGAAAAATCCTTCGCCGGTCTTCGTGCCGAGTTGTCCCGCGCGCACCATCTTTTTGAGAATGAATGCCGGACGGTACTTGATGTCCCCGTATTCGCGGAACATGCCTTCGAGCGCCGCGAGTACCGAATCCAGACCGAACCGGTCGCACATTTCGAGCGGTCCGCGGTTGAACTGGTAGCCGATACGCATCGCATCGTCGATATCCTGGGCCGAAGCCACGCCTTCTTCAAGCACGTGCAGCGCTTCGTTGATCAGCGTGCAGATCAGGCGGGTGCTGACAAAGCCCGGAGACTCGTAGACCATGATGCCTTTTTTGTCGAGCGTTTCTTCCACAAAATATTTCGCCGCGTCGACGACATCGTCGGACGTCTTCAGCCCGCGGATCAGTTCCACGAGGTTGATCGAAGCGACCGGATAGATGAAGTGCATGCCGATCACGCGCTCCGGGTGCATCGTGGAGCTGCCGATTTCGGTAAGGCTCAGCGCGGACGTGTTGCTCGCAAGCGTAATATGGCTCGCGCACACTTGGTCCAGCTGGGCGAATACCGCTTTTTTCGCTTCCAGGTCTTCGGAGATCGTCTCGATGACGAGATCGCACGAACCGAGTTCCGCAAAATGCGTCACTTTCGCGATTCTGGACAAGGTCAGCTTTTTCTCTGCGGGGGTAATGCCCCATTTCTCCAGCTTCTTGTCCAGACTGCTTTCGATCATGCTGTACGCATGTTCAAGCTTTTCGTTGTTTTTCTCGACCAGCAGCACGTCGAGGCCGCGGGAAGCGAGCATCTCCGCGATGCCTTGTCCCATAACCCCGCCGCCCACGACGCCTATTTTTTTGAAATTCATCTCTAGTATTCATCCTTTCTGGTCTCTCTTGCAAGATTGTCCACTCCTACAGCCGACATGAGCGTCTTGCATTCCCAACATCTAATCATATCTTAGCATACCCGAAATGTAAAAAAGAAATTGCAAACCAAAAATATTCGAGTCTGCCGGAGAAGGACACACAGTTTTATCATACCTCCTTTCGACAAGGAAGTGTTCCGTCACTTGCGGATATTTTGTGAGCACCGCGTATCCATTCCTCCAACAGGTCCGCGCCGGGGCTCCGGTAGAGTCCCCCGCCCCTCCCGCTTCCAACCCGGGAACGTTCACGCGGACCGACAGTCGCGCAAAAAAAGCTCCCGAAACCTTCGCCTGCAGGCAAAAGTTTTCGGAAGCTTCTCGTCAAGCAGGGAAACGGATCTTGGAGCTTAGGCCTGAGGCTTCGGCTTGAGGCTTACGCCGGCAGCTGTACCAATTCGCGGAACTGCGCCCGGAACTGATCGCCGGACAGCACTTCTTCGCGCATAAGGATATCGAGCGAACCTTCGAACACCTGACGGTAACGGTCGAGTTCGCCGCGGGTCGAGTCTGTCAAAGCGCGCAAAATTTTGTCGTTATGCTTCATCAATTCTTCCTGCGTCAGCATCTTGAGACTGACGATGCCGAGATCGGTCAGGCCCGAGACGATCATGTTCTCGACGAGGTTGAGCGCCTGCTCGAAATCGCCGCGGGAGCCGGTGCTGCGGCCTCCGTAATACAGCTCTTCCGCCGCGGAACCGGCGAGGGCGATCATGATCTGCTCTTCGAGGAACTGCTTCGTGTACAGATATTGTTCTTTTTGCGGATTATGGCGAACGTAGCCGAGCGCTTGTCCGCGCGGGCTGAGCGCCACCTGGCTTACGCTGCCCGGACGCAGCACTTCGGCCATGATCGCATGCCCGAGTTCGTGAATCGCGACGCGGCGCTTTTCTTCGGCGCTCGTCTCGCGGTCCGTCTTCTCGCCGAGCATGACTTTGTCGATCGCGCGGGACAGATGCTGCTGCCCGATCATGGCCGCTTTTTCGCGCATCGCGTAGATCGCGGCTTCGTTCATGACGCTTTCGAGCTGGGCGCCCGAGAACCCGTACGCTTCTTCGGCGATCCGGTCAAGATCCGCTTCCGGCGATACCGGACGGCTTGTCGCATGCAGTTCGAGAATATGCTTGCGGCCTTTTTTGTCCGGCAGGTCCACCTGGATATGGCGGTCGAACCGTCCCGGGCGCAGCAGCGCGCTGTCGAGCATTTCTTTGCGGTTGGTCGCGGCGATAACGAGAATCCGCGGTTCTTCGTTGTTATAGATGCCGTCCATCTCGGTCAGCAGCTGGTTCAGCGTCTGGTCGTACTCGCGCTGCTGGCCGCCTTCGCGCTTGCCGCCGATCACGTCGATTTCGTCGATAAAAATGATCGCGCTCTGCTTTTTCTCCTGGGCTGCGCGGGTCCGCGCATCCTTGAACAGATCGCGGACCCGGCCCGCGCCGACGCCAACGTACATCTCGACGAAGTCGCTGCCCGAAGCGGCGACGAACACGGAATCGGTATAATGGGCGGCCGCTTTGGCCATGAGCGTCTTGCCGGTTCCCGGAGGACCCGTCAGCAGAATGCCTTTGAGCGGACGAATGCCAAGCTTCTTGATCTCTTCGTGCTTAATAAGAAAATCGAGCGCTTCGCGCAGCTCCTGCTTGGAGTTGTCCTGCCCGCCGATCTGCTCGAACGTGAACTTTTCCGGCTTTTGCTTTTTGCGTTTGCGATCCTGGGCCGCGCCCACCGCAAGTCCGCCCTTCATTTGCAGGACGGCGAAAATGCCGACGCCGACCAGCGCCAGCACGGCGAACGGCATCATGTTGACTCCGATAAAACCGAGGAAAAGAACGAGCGCCGCCGCGAAACCGATCAGTATTTCCGTTATTCCTCTAGGCATTCGTTTGTCCCCCAATTCCTGGCGCCGCATGCAGCGGCAAAATGATGTACTTGTTGGCCTGTTCGTCCGAAGCGGAGCTTAAAGCTACGTAAATATAATGTTCGTCCATATCGCTTGAGATCGTATAGCCGTTATTTTCGGTTTGAATTTCGGACAGCGTGTCCGTAATGAGCGTGTACCGTTTGTTGGCCATCGCTTCGGCGACCGAGAAGGAAGCTTCTCTCCACAGCGCTTCGATATCCGGCGTGGAATGGTCGGCGATATCGAATACGACCGAACGGCTTTTGAGCAGTTCGCCTTCTTCTTTGCGAAGTTGGGCGACCATGCCGCGAAGATCGACATTCGATTCCAGATCGAGTTTCAACACGGCACGGTTTTGGGTAATGTCCACTTGGGCGCTCGTAACGCCGGGGTAATTCTGCAGCATTTTTGCGATAGGACGTTCGATTGCGGTCTGGCGATACAGAAACCAGCCGCCGAGCAGGACGATCAGCGACAAAGCCGCTGTAAGGGCGATAGGCAGAATACGGATTTTCAATGGGCATTTCTCCTCTTCATGCTGTGTTTGAAATTCAGACCCGAGTATGACATCCATCATCGATACGGCGCCGTTTTGAGCATTTTCGCAAAATGCTTTTTGGCGCACGCAAAACCGTCAAACCATCAACGATCGTTTCCTTCTGTAATCCAAATTTACCCCTTCGTTAAACATAAGTATATCACACCGTTTTCCCATTTTCTAATTCGCACGGCTCTTGGCAGGTGCTTGCTTGGCACGGTTTTGACCGCCAAAACGTCAATTTTCCGCCTGGTTCTTCCTAGAAGCGTGCAAAAACGCGCAGCATTTATAGCCCTATAAAAAACCTTTCCCCGTCCGGGAAGAGGCTTTTTCGTCGTCGAGCCGACTCCGGCTCATCCGGCTCATTCTGCGCGAAATAGGCGACGTATGCGTCGTACCCGACTTATCCGACCTTTTCCGACGTATCCGAGGAACGCCGAAAAAACCCGACTCTCCATTTCGGAGAATCGGGTTTTTCTATACGCTATGCGCCGGAAGATTGCCGAACACTTCGGCTTACCAATCCGGCAGATCGAACGCTTCTCCGACGGCGCTGCCGTCTTTGAGACTGTAGAAGCGGTAGTAATGCGTATCTTGCTGTTCGTAGAACACCTGCCAGACGTATTGGTTGCCGTACACGCCCGGAAGCATCCGGATCAGTTTGGCGTCCGGAAGCTCCGCTTCGGCCCGATCCCACATGTCTTCCCGGGTGATCGTTCCGGCGACCGGCATCGAGCGAAACGCGTTCTCGCCCGATGCCGGAGTGCCTTCCGGCGTATATTTCAGCCAGACATACTGCTCCTCGCCGGACGCCGTCGTTCCTTGAACGACCCAGAAGATCGAATTTTCGCCCCAGACCCATTTGTCGGCCCGTTCGATTTCCGTCAGCTGTCCCTGCGTACGCGCCGAAGCGATCGCCGCGTTGCGTTCGTCCGTTCTGCCCTGCATCGAGAGCATATAGTACAAATACGCTCCCGCCAGCAAAATCAGCACGACGAGCAGGGTCAGCAAAATGACTTTCGTGCGCTTGCTCACGTTGTGTATCCTCCCGGTGTCCGGCTTAGCGGGCCAACAGCCCTTCGAAAGCCGACTGGGCCTCGAACCGGATTTTCTCTTCGTCCAGCGTCAGGCACTCGCGGTTCTTGACGATCTGGATGCCGTCTACCCATACATGCCGCACGTCCTGACCGGCCGCCGAATACACGGCATGCGACACGTAATCGGTGCGCGGCAGGAAATGGGCCTGCTCGATATCGAGCGCGACGAAGTCCGCTTTCATGCCGGCTTCGAGCGTGCCCAGATTGTCGAGGTACAGCGACTGCGCGCCATGCAGCGTCGCCATGCGCAGCGCTTCGGCTGCCGGCACGGCGGTCGGATCGCCCGACACGCCTTTGTGGATCAGCGCGGCCAGACGCATCTCTTCGAACATGTCGAGATTGTTGTTGCTGGCTGCGCCGTCTGTGCCGAGCGACACGACGACGCCCGCTTTGAGCAGCTGCGGCACTTTCGCCACGCCGCTCGCAAGCTTCAGGTTGCTGCCCGGATTGTGCGAGACGGCTATCCGGTTGGCCGCAAGCATCGCGATCTCTTCGTCCGTCAAATGGACGGCATGCGCCACCATCGACGGGCGGGAGAAGAAGCCGAGCTTCTCCAGATGCGCGACCGGACGCAGCCCGTATTCGCGTACGTTCTGCTCCACTTCCGCCGCCGTTTCCGACATATGCGTATGCAGCGGCAGATCCAGATCGTGCGCCGCCTGTACGAAACGCTCGATAAAAGCGGGCGGGCACGTATAAGGCGCGTGCGGCGACATCATGACCGTGATGCGTCCATCCGCCTGGCCATGCCAGTTTTTGGCGAACGAGATCGCGTCATTCAGCTTGTCGTCTTGTTCCTGCTGCGAGCACAGCCCGATCACGCCGCGCGTCAGCGACGCCCGCATGCCGGATTGGACGACCGCTTCGGCCACGCGGTCCATATGGTCGTACATGTCGAGGAACGTCGTCGTGCCGCTTTTGAGCATCTCGACGATCGACAGCGAACTGCCCCAGTACACGTCGTCCGACGTGAACTTGGCTTCCATCGGCCACATTTTGGTCTGCAGCCATTCCTGCAGCACCATATCGTCGCCGTATCCGCGCAGCAGCGACATGGCCGTATGGCCGTGGCTGTTGACGAGACCCGGCATAAACAGCAGTCCTTTGCCGTCGATCGACGGCAGATCGCGCGCGTCTTCCGGTTCTTCGGTTCCGATATAGGCGATGGTGTCTCCGTCGACGATCATGCAGCCGCGGACGACCCCTTCCCGTTCGCCGGTGGCGAATACGCCGTTTCTAACGATCCACTTGTTCGGATGGTTTGTCGTTGTCATGGGTTTCGGTTTCCTTTCCGTTATCGAGGTAGTAAGCCAGGCTGAGCAGGTCGGTCGTAAAATCGGCCGCATGGATCCGCACATCGGCCGGCACTTTGAGCACGGTCGGCGCAAAATTCAAAATCGCTTCGACGCCGGCTTCGACCAGCTGGTCGGCGACGCGCTGCGCTTCGGAATCGGGCACGGTGATGATGCCGACGCGAATGTTTTTCTCCTGCACGGTCGGCTTCAGTTGTTCGATCGGCTGAACGGTCAGCTTGTTGATCTGCGTGCCGACCTTCGGCGCGTACGAGTCGAACACGGCGACGATCTTCATGCTTTCCTTGAGGTACATATTATAGTTGGACAGCGCATGTCCCAGATTGCCGGCGCCGATCAGGGCCACGTTGATCGGACGGTCCAGCTTGAGGATATGGCGAATTTTCTCGATCAGGTACGAGACGTCGTAGCCGATGCCTTTTCGGCCGAAATCGCCGAAATACGCAAGGTCTTTCCGGATTTGGGCCGGATTGAGATCCAGTTTCTGCCCGAGTTCCTGCGACGACACCGTCATCACTTCGCGTTTGTGCAGTTCGGTCAGGTGACGCAGGTAAACGGGAAGTCTACGAACGACGGCTTCCGAAATTTTTTCCGCTTTCATTCCATGTCCCTCCCAGGGGAAAAGTTAATCCGACTTCTCTTCCGGTTCCAGCCATTCGGCGACTCTCGGCACGATTTGGTCGAGCGCCATATGCTCCATTTTGGGACCCGGAAGCGAGTATAAAAAGTATTTGCCGTAATACGATTCGATCACGCGCGTATCGTAGACGATCACGATGCCGCGGTCGCGGCGCGTACGCACCAGGCGGCCGAACCCCTGCTTGAAGCGGATAACGGCCTGCGGCACGGACAGCTTCATGAACGGGTTGAGGTTCTGGCGCTTGAGCAGTTCGCTTTTGGCTTCCAGCAGCGGATGGCTCGGAGGCTGGAACGGCAGCCGCACGATAGCGAGGCACGTCAGCGCGTCGCCGGGAATATCGACCCCTTCCCAGAAACTGCTCGTGCCGAGCAGCACCGTTTTCGCGTTCTCCTGAAACCGCCGGGTGAGGCGGCTTCGGCTTCCGCTGTCGACGCCCTGCCCAATCAGCGAAATGCCGGAAGCGCCGAGCAGTTCCTTGAGCGGATCGTACACCTGGCGCAGCATCCGGTACGACGTGAACAGCACGAGCATGCGTCCCTGCGTCGCTTCCGCCGTGCGCGCCAGCGAATCGGTCAGCGCGGCGAGGAACGAAGCGTCGGCCATCTGCCCTTTGACGCTCGGGAAATCGCGCGGGACGATCAGCAGCGCCTGCTCCCGGTAATTGAACGGCGACGGCAGCACTTCCGTCAACAGCCTTTTTTGCACAGCCGCTTCCCGCAGACCCAGCTGATCGATCATGTAGTCGAACTTTTTGTCCACGGCGAGCGTGGCCGAAGTGAGAACGACGCTTTTCTTTTTATCAAAAAAGTGCTGCTGCAGCTGGGCGCTGACGTCGATCGGCACCGCGTACATTTGCAGCGACTTGCTTTTGAACTGCGAGCTGCCTTCGAGCCAGTAGACCGTGCTTCCGTCGTCGAGCCGCATGAAGAACCGCAGCGATTCGCGCGCTTCGGACAGGTCTTTGAACAGACCCGAAATATCGGTCGCCAGACCTTCGGCCGTGTAGTCGCCGCTGTCTTCCTTGACGGAAGCCGCCATGCGTTCCCCGCGGCGGATCGCTTCGCCGAGCCCGACGTAGATCTGGTCTTCCAGCGTCGAGAGCGTATCCCAGCCTTTCGGATATTCGCCCGCCGTCAGGCGCAGCGTATGCTGGCCGGCTTCCGGCGCCGACACGTCCACCCGGTCGGGCAGCAGCGTGTACAGCAGCTCCGTCAGTTTGTCCCAGCTTTCTTTGGCGTCGATCAACTCGGGAATGACTTCGTCGATCGCGCGGTTCCATTCATTCTTCTTCTCGTGCCCGATCTTGCCAAGCAGTTGGCGCAGGGCGGGCAGCTGCCCGTTCTTGCCGTCCTTGTACAAGCGGGTCATCGCATGCACGAACGAGAAATATTTCAGGTGCAGCCCGAGATGCTTGCCGGCCACGTCTTCGAGGTGATGCGCTTCGTCGATAACGAGACGCTCGTAGGCAGGCAGCAGCTGGTCGTCCGCCTTGACGTCGGAGAACAGCTTGGAATGATTCGTCACGACGACGTCGGCCATGGACGCTTCATGCTTGGCCCGGTAATAATAACAGCTGCGGAACCAGGGACAGGCGCGGCCCAGACAGGAATCCGTCTCGCTCGCGATCGTGTCCCAAAAATCCTGGCCGCGGCCGATACCGAGATTCAGTTCTTCGTCGTCCCCGCTCTGCGTGCGGGTCAGCCAGACGAGCAGCTGCGCCGCCGTCAGGACGTCGTCCGCGGGATGCGTGAATTCGCGCCGGTCGATCTTCTGTTCAAGCTTGCGCATGCACAGATAATGCTGGCGTCCCTTGAACACCGAAGCGCGGAATTCGAACGGCACGACGCGGTTCAGCAGCGGAACGTCGCGTTCGCGCAGCTGTTCCTGCAAGTTGATCGTATGCGTGCTGATCATCACTTTGCGGTCTTTTTTTACGCTCTCGTAAATGGCCGGAATGAGGTAGCCGAGCGATTTGCCCGTCCCCGTTCCCGCCTCGATCAGCAGATGCTTGTCGCTTCCGAACGCTTCCTGCACTTTTTCGAACATGATGTTCTGCGATTCGCGTTCTTCGTAACCCGGCAGCTCGGCGCGCAGATTGTTTTGCACCTGTTCCAGAAAATCGCCGAACGGCACATCTTCGAGCGGATTGCCGTCGCGGATCTCGCGGGCGGGCGGCACTTCGGCCCACTCCCCCGTTTTGAGCGCGAACTGGCGGTAGAATTTGAATTCGCCGCTTTCCTGAAGAGGTTCCATCTCTTTCTCCTCGACCAGCGTTTGGAAAAACCAGCCCAAATCGCTATCGCCTGCCAGCAGTTCGGCGATCCGCTGCAGCGTAACCAAAGGCAGCGAACGGGCCTCTTCCAGACATTGCAAAAAAACGTGCGCCGTTGCCAACGCATCGCTATCCGCCTGATGCGGCCGTTCGTGGGGCACGCCGAACTGCGAAGACACCGCGCCGAGCTGGTAGCTCGTAATCGAAGGGTACAAAATGCGCAGCAGGTCGATCGTGTCCAGAATCCGGCCGGTAAACGGCAGATATCCGGTCTGGTCGAGCGCACGCTGCAAAAAGCCGAAGTCGAACGCCACGTTATGTCCGACGAGGACGGCGTCGCCGAGCAGCGGAATCATCCCGATGATCGCTTCGTCCAGCACCGGCGCTTCGCCGAGCTGTTCTTCGCGGATTCCCGTCAGTTCGGACACGAACGACGGAAGCGGGACGCCGGGGTTAACCAGCGATTGGTACGTATCCACGATCCGCAGATCGTGGTCGATGACGCTCAGCCCGATCTGGATGATGGCATCCGATGCCTGAGTGCCCGTCGTTTCAAAGTCCAGCACGGCAAATTTCATGGAGTCGATAAATCCTTTCCGTCGTATTTCTCTATCAGCATAACAGACAAACTGCAGTTTGGGAAACTCTTCACCACCGATCCGGGCCCAAAAAAAGCGAGGCTTCCGCGCCGCGTCCCGCGGCGGAAAGCATCTCGCTGCTCGTTCGAATAGGGTCTGTTCCCCGCTTGTAAAAAACGGGAAAACGGTTGGGCGCGGCATCCCCGGCAGGCCGGGATTCGCCGTTTAGCGAATCGTCGCGTGAATTTCCTTCACGGCCGTCTCGACAGCGCGGTTGTCCGCATCCACGAACACGACCGTCGGCTTGTGCAGATGCGCTTCTTCGTTCGACATCGAAGCGTACGAGATAATGATGACCGTATCGCCCGGCTGCACGCGGCGGGCGGCCGCGCCGTTCAGGCAGATCACGCCGCTTCCGCGCCGTCCGGGAATGACGTACGTCTCCAGACGTTCGCCGTTGTTGTTGTCGACGATCTGGACTTTTTCATTTTCCAGCAGATCGGCCGCTTCCATCAAATCTTCGTCGATCGTAATGCTGCCGACGTAATTGAGATTCGCTTCCGTGACGGTTGCGCGGTGGATTTTGGATTTCATCATCGTTCTATGCATGCAGGTCAGCCTCCTTGAGCTTCATAATGACATTGTCGATCAGGCGGGTCGAACCGAACTTGACGGCAAGCGCGAGGATGACCGAACCGCCGGAAAGCCGAAGGTCGGCCATTTCGCGGTCTGCGACAAGCGGTTCGAGATTCGGGAACGTCAGCAGTTCCACGTAATCGATCTCGGCGAGCGACGAAGCCTGGATCGCTTGCGTCACCTCGTCCGTGATCTCGCGCGACGTGACGGAGCCGTCCAGCTCGATGCGGGCTTGTGCTTCGCGCAGCGAACGCGACAGCACGAGCGCTTCCCGGCGCTGCTCGGCGCTCAGATACACGTTGCGCGAACTGAGCGCAAGGCCGTCCGCTTCGCGCACGATCGGGCACGGCACGATGACAACGTCCAGATTCAGGTCGGTCACCATCTTTTGCAGCACGGCGACCTGCTGGGCGTCTTTGGCGCCGAAGTACGCCCGGTCCGGCTTGACGATATGGAACAGCTTGGAGACGACCGTCGCCACGCCGTCGAAATGGCCCGGGCGCGAAGCGCCGCACAGACGCTCGGTGACTCCCGTGACCGTGACAGTCGTTCTGCGTTCTTCCGGGTACATCTCGTCCACGGAAGGCAGGAACACGACGTCCACGCCTTCGCGCTCGGCCAGCTTCAGATCGGCTTCTTCGCTGCGCGGATAGCGGTCAAGGTCTTCGCCCGGCCCGAACTGGATCGGGTTGACGAAAATGCTGAGCACGGACACGCCGTTCTCCTGGCGCGAACGCCGAAGCAGGCTGGCATGCCCTTCGTGCAGATAGCCCATCGTCGGCACGAAGCCGACGGCATTGCCCTGCGCCGAAGCGCGGCGTTCTTCGCGCAGCCCGGCGATCAGGGCGCGTGCCTGGACGATCGTGGTGGCGATCTTCATCCTTGCGCCCCCACTTTCTTCTGCTCGGCAGATGCCGCTTCCGGCTGGGCGCTGTCGGCTGCCGCACGTCCGCCGCCGTAGAGCGAATCAAGCGATTCGCTGACGCCTTCGTCCGCTTTGAACACATGCTGTTCGGCCGGGAATGCCCGGCTTTTCACTTCGTTCACGTAATCGGCGATGCCGCCGCGAATCTGCTCGCCGACGTCGGCGAACGTTTTGACGAATCTTTTTTCCATATAGGGCGAAGCATACTTCACCACGTCATGGAAGACGAGTACCTGGCCGTCGCATTCGCGGCCGGCGCCGATACCGATCGTCGGGATTGACAGTTCGCGGGAGATCGCCGCAGCGGTCTCTTCCGCCACCAGCTCCAGCACGACCGCAAACGCTCCGGCTTCTTCCAGCGCTTTCGCTTCGTTCATGAGGCGCTTCGCGTCTTCGGCGTCTTTGCCCTGCACGCGGTAGCCGCCGATCGTGTTGACCGACTGCGGCGTCAGGCCGATATGGCCCAGCACCGGCACGCCGGCCTGCACGATCGCTTTGACGGCGGCAGCGATCTCCAGGCCGCCTTCCACCTTGACGGCGTGCGCGTGTCCTTCCTGCATGAGGCGGCGCACGCCTCTGAGCGTTTCATCTATGCTTCCGTGGTACGTCATAAAAGGCATGTCGGCGACGATGAACGTATTGCCCGCTCCCCGCGCCGTCGCTCTCGAATGATACACCATATCGTCCAAAGTGACGGGAATCGTCGAATCGTAACCGAGTACGACGTTGCCGAGGGAATCTCCGACCAAGATGAGATCCACGCCCGCTTCCTCCGCCAGTTTCGCGGATGGATAGTCGTACGCCGTAATCATCGTCAGAGGTTCCTTTTGTTGTTTCATTTTACGGATTTTCACTACGTTTAACGGTCTTTTCGCTGCCATGGGATCAGGCTCCTTTTGTGGATAGTGGAGGCTGTTTGCACCGGATTTACAACTGCGTCCAGCACAAATAGCCTTTTGCTGTCACCAAAAGGGCCGAAAGGTAAAGAAGAAACGGGTGCGATGATTCGCTTCTCCCTTCTGTCTCGGTCCTTGTAAGGCTCAGAGCAGAACTGCAGGGTTATCGACAGCCGGGGCGATTGCGCCCGGAATCGATCTTGCAACTTCAGGCTTGCAACTTCAGAATTGAAACTTCGGGTGTGCCGCTTCAGGGGTGATCGGCCTTGCCGAGCCCGAAAGTGCTGCGGACGTAGACAATGTTGCGATTCGCGGCAGTGCAGTTCGGCTTTCTTCAGCCGATACCGCCTCCACATCGCAAGTATACCAAAACCTTGTCGATAAATCATCCCATCTGCCGATCTTCGGAAAAAGGAGCGGGCCTACTGGCCGCTTCCCGCTCCGCCGGCCGGTCCCGGATACAGTTCCACGTCGCCCGAATAGACGGCGGCGAGGCTTCCGTCTTCGGCGCGCATCAGCAGTTCGCCCTGCGCGCCGAGTCCTTCCGCGCGTCCGCGCCGTTCGCCGCGCACGTCGCGTACGACGATCTCTCGTCCCAGCGTGACGCTGAGCGATTCCCACAGCAGCCGGATCGGTTCGAAGCCGCTCTCGGCATACAGCGCGTACAGCGTCTCGAACTCGTTCATGACGGCGGCGATCAGCGCCGAACGATCGACTTCCGTTCCCGATTCGCGCCGCAGCGAAGTGACGCGGTCGCGCAGTTCCTCGGGGTAATCGGACTCTTCCAGATTCGCGTCGATGCCGATGCCCATGATGCAGTGCCGGATGCCTCCGTCTTCGACGACGGCTTCCAGCAAAATGCCGCACAGCTTGCGGCCGCCTGCGAGCAGGTCGTTCGGCCATTTGATGCCGGCTTCCACGCCGCTTGCGGCGCGAATCGCGCGGCAGACAGCGACCGCCGCCAGCAGCGTCAGCTGCGGCACGGCGGTCAGCGGCCCTTCCGGGCGCAGCACCGTGCTCATCCAGACGCCGCGGCCGGGCGGCGAATGCCAGGCGCGGCCTTGACGGCCGCGGCCCGACGTCTGCTCTTCGGCGACGACGAGCGTGCCTTCCGGGGCGCCTGCGCGCGCCAGTGTCTCCGCTTCGGTCTGCGTCGAATCGGTCTTGGCCAGTACGGTCAAGTTACGGCCGAAACGCTCCGTCCGAAGTTCGGCCGCGATCCGGCGCATATCGAGCGCCGACGCCGTCGCCGCCAGGCGATAGCCGAGCTTGGGCGCGGCTTCGAACACGTAGCCGGCGTCCTTGAGCCGGCCGATCCGCTTCCATACGGCTGTACGGCTCACGCCGAGCCGGCGGCTGATCTCCTCGCCGGACAAATAGTCGCCGCCCGCCGCTTCGAACATATCGAGCAGCCGGTCGCGGCTGTCGCCTGCATTTTCCCTGCCGTCCGGAACCGGCGCCGACGACTCCGACGACTCCGATTTTTCCGGTTCGCCGAGGCTTCGCTTTTCGCTTTCGGTCATATGGGCCGCTCCTCCTTCTGCGCTTGAGTCTCGTTCTTCGCCAGCAGCGCTTCCAGCCGGAGCGCTTCCGCCAACAGCGCTTCGCGCTCGTTGGCGATCTCGCCGAGCGCGACGGCTTCGAGCAGCCGCCGGATCAGGGCGCCGAGCCACGGGCCGGGCGCCCGGTCCAGCTGCCCGGCGAGGTCGTGCCCGCCGAGCGCAAGTTCGCGCGGCGACTCCGCCGGGATCGCCGCCAGCCAACTGGCCGCGCGTTCAAGCCGCGCGGCAAGCTTTTCGTCCGCTCCATGCAGCGCGGAGCGGTACGCAAGCCAGGTTTCGGCCGCCGTCCGGCCGAAATCGAGCACGCAGCGGACGAATACCGTCCGCGCGTCCGCTTTCCGCGGCTGGTGCGGTGGCGCAAATCCGCCGGCTTCGGCGGCGCCTTCGAACAACCCCGCCGTATTCATCGCTTCGTCGATCCGCAGCAGCGCCGCAGCGGATTTGGCGAATCCGCCGGAGAACGTCAAGCTTTTGAGCCGGCTTTCCGCTTCGTCGCCGGGCACGCCCAGCCCTTGCAGCAGCGCCGCCCAACGCAGTTCGCCCGGCTTGGGCGGCAGATCGTCCAGCCGCTCCGAAGCCGCAGCCCGCAAAGCCTGCGGCTGCAGACCGATGCGGGCGTCCTCCAGCAGGCCGCTGCGCGCAAGCAGCCGCAGCCCTGCGGACGGCTGCGGCCCGCCGATCATTTTCTCGAGTTCGGCGCGGATCCGCTCCGCCGCGATATGGCGCATATTTCCGCGCAGTTCAAGCAGCGCTTCCCATGTGCTTGGCGCAAGTTCGAAGCCGAACACGGAAGCGAACCGCACTCCGCGCAGCATCCGCAGCGCGTCTTCGCGGAACCGCTCGCGAGCTTCGCCCACGCAGCGGATCAGGCCGCGCTCCAGATCGGCGAGCCCGCCGTACGGATCGACGTATTGTCCGCCCGGCAGCCGGGCGATCGCGTTCATCGTAAAATCTCTCCGGCGCAAATCTTCGTCGAGCGACCGGACGAACGTCACTTCGTCCGGCCGGCGAAAGTCCTGATACGCCGATTCGGTCCGGAACGTCGTCACTTCGAACGGCATTTTGTCCAAAATCACGGTCACCGTACCGTGCTGGATCCCTGTCGGCACGGTGCGCGCAAACAATCCGATCACTTCTTCGGGCCGCGCCGACGTGGCGATGTCCATATCGTTGACCGGCCGGCCGATCAGCTCGTCGCGGACGCAGCCGCCTACCCAGCAGGCGGTATGCCCCGCTTTTTCAAGGACGCCAAGCAGGTCCGCGCTGAGCCTGACCTGCTCCGGATCGGCATGCTTCCACTGCGTCACAGTCACAGTCTTCAACTCCGTTTCTGTCTCGTTCCGGGCGCAGACCGCCGATCAGCGGCTTTGAACGACCGCTTCCGGCAGCCTGCGACCCAATACGCGATAGTAGATTTCTTCGTACTCGCGCATAATTTTCTGATCGCAAAAACGCGTATGCGCCCGGTCGAGGCACGCTTCGCGCATCCGCGCTTTCTCGGCCGGATTGTTCAGCAGGCCGACGGCATAAGCGGCCATCGCGTCCGTATCGCCGATCGGAGCCAGATACCCCGTAATGCCGTGCTCGACCAATTCCGGGATGCCGCCCGCTTCGGAACCGACCGTCGGCACGCCGCAGGCCATCGCTTCAAGCGCGACCAGTCCGAAGCTTTCTTTTTCCGACGGCAGCAGCAGCAGATCCGCCAGCGAGATAACCTGCGCGATTTCGTCCTGTTTACCGAGAAAATGCACCCGGTCTTCCAGACCCAGCTCGCGGATCTTGTTTTGGACTTTGGGCATGTCCGGCCCTTCGCCGACGAGCAGCAGCTTCGACGGGACTTCGCGGTTGACGCGGTCGAACACTTCGATCACGTCGGACACCCGCTTGACCGGACGGAAGTTGGAAATATGCATCAGTATTTTTTCGTCCGGCGCCGCGAACTCGCTGCGCAGCCCGCTCACTTCGCGCGGATAGTACACTCTTTTGTCGATAAAATTGTACGTCAGGTCGATATCGCGCGTAATGTCGAGCGCCGTGCGTGTCTGGCCGATCAGGTCGGCCGATACGGCCGTTACCGCGTCGCTGCGGTTGATGGCGAGGGCGATCAGGTCTTTGAGCGTCTCGTCCTGTCCGAGCACCGTAATGTCGGTTCCGTGCAGCGTCGTGACGATCTTGAGGTCGTCGCCGACCATCTGCTTCGCCAGATAGGCGCAGACCGCATGCGGCACCGCGTAGTGCACGTGCAAAATATCGAGCTTTTCCCGTTTGACCACCTGGGCCATTTTGGAAGCCAGCGACAGATCGTACGGCGGATAACGGAATACGTAATAGTCGCTGACCTCGACTTCGTGATAATGGATATTTTTATGGAAGGCTCCCAACCGGAAAGGAATGCTGTGCGTAATAAAATGGACCTCGTGTCCTTTTTCCGCCAGCAGCTTGCCAAGTTCCGTCGCTACCACTCCCGACCCGCCGAGCGAGGGGTAGCAGGTGATGCCGATTTTGAGTGTTTCGTTCATTAAGCCCGGAACTCCTTTCTTGCCGGTCCCACATAAAGGGCGCCTGGTCGTTTCTTGATTGGACAACTTGATTGGTCAATAGGTGTGCGAGTTTCCTGTGCGCGAGTTCCCGATAAGGGTTTCGCCCCGCGATCGAACAAGGAATCCGTTAAAATAAATCGACTTTGTGCGGCAGCCGGGAAGCGAATCCTTCCGCATACCCGATCCCGCCTTTTTGGCCGAGCAGCGAATCGCGCGCTTTGACCCGTTCGACGTACTGCGCGGTCAGCGGCGTATCGACAGCGTCGCTTCCTTGCGACGGGCCGGTAAACTGCGACGCGTAGCAGCGCAGCGCCTGTTCTTTGTCCGCGTACACGTCCGTGACGTCGACCATCAGGTCGGTACGTCCCGGATCGTTAATGAAATAAAAATAGAGCTGCTCCACCGTCACCGGCGGCATTTCGGGCATGTAGCGGCGAAGTTTGGCGTTGAATACCGCTTCCTGCACAAGGCGGCTGCACGAAATATGGTCCGGGTGCCGGTCTTCCCAATATGGGGCGAACACGACGCGCGGTGCCCATTTGCGAATCTCGGCGGCCACTTTGCGCAGATGGTCGTCGGTCAGAAACAGGCCGCGGTCCGGCAGGCCCAGATTGGAGCGCATGGCGAGGCCGAGTACGGCGGAGGCCGACTCGGCTTCTTGGACGCGCAGCTCGACCGTGCCGTTCGAAGACATCTCGGCGAACGTCAGATCGCAGATGCCGACGCGAAGGCCGGCGCGGGTATGCTTGACGATCGTGCCGCCCATTCCGATCTCGGCATCGTCCGCATGGGCGCCGAAGACGAGCAGGTCAAGCGGCCGATTCTGCGGTTCATTCATTGCCCTGAAGTCCCGGCTTGTATTTATGTACCAGCTCGCGCCAGCCGAAATCGCCCCGCATCAGCGCCTGGACGAGAATCTCCGCCGTCGCGACATTCGTCGCCACCGGAATGCCCTGCACGTCGCAAATACGCAGCAGCGCCGTAATGTCGGGCTCATGCGGCTGGGCCATCAGCGGATCGCGCAGGAAGATGATCAAATCCAGCTCGTTCTCGGCTACCATAGCCCCGATCTGCTGATCGCCTCCGAGCGGTCCCGACATGAACCGGTGGATCTGAAGCTGGGTCGCTTCCATGATCCGCTGCCCGGTCGTGCCGGTCGAATACAGCTGGCAGCCGTCGAACGCTTTTTCGTAAGCGGTGACGAAATTGACCATCTCGTCTTTTTTGCGGTCGTGCGCGATAAATGCTACCTTCATCGAAATCCCTCTTTCCGGCTCTATTGATCGAACGGCCTACATCAAATGCTCGAATCCGTAGACCATGCCTTCGTATTCCATCACTTTTTTGATGCCGATGTTCACGCCCGGCATGTAGCCGGCACGCTCGTACGAGTCATGGCGAATTTTGAGGCTCTGCCCGTACCCGCCGAAGATCACTTCCTGCTGCGCGAACACGCCCGGCAGACGGACGCTGTGAATACGGAATCCTTCATATTCGCCGCCGCGCGCGCCCGGCAGAATCTCTTCTTCGTTCGGGTTGCCCTGCTTGATCTTCTCGCGGCCCTGCGCAATCAGTTCGGCCGTCTTGATCGCGGTGCCCGAAGGCGCGTCCAGCTTCTGGTCGCCGTGGGTCTCGATAATCTCGACGTGCGGCAGGTATTCCGCGGCTTTGGCCGCGAACTGCATCATGAGGATCGCGCCGATCGAGAAGTTCGGGGCAATCAGCCCGCCGATATTCGCTTCGCGGCACAAGGTGTCCAGTTCTTCGATCTGCTGCGGCGTAAAGCCCGTCGCGCCGACAACCGGACGTACCCCGTGCTTAATCGCCGTCACGGTGTTGCCGTATACGACCGAAGGCACGGTAAAGTCTACCAGCACGTCCGGCTTGGTCTGCGCAAGCGCCGCGTCGAGGTCGCTCGTCGCGATAAGGCCGCACGGCTTGAGGCCGACGAGTTCGCCGGCGTCGGTGCCCGCTCCCGACCGGTCAACAGCCGCCACCAGTTCCAGCCCTTCGTCCGCCAGCACCATTTTGACGACTTCGCGTCCCATTCTTCCGCCTGCTCCGGCTACCGCCACTTTGATTGTTTTGCTCATTGTTCGTTCTCCTCCCGCTCCGCTTCGGCGTCGATCCGCGTCCAACGGTCTTTGTCGCGCGTATTGAATTTATGCATGACCCGGTCATGCGCCTCGGTGAGGTCGATATTCAGCGAATTGGCAAAACAGAGCGTAATGAACAAAATGTCGCCCAGTTCCAATTCGATCGAATTGTCGTCTTCCCCGCTCTTTTTCGGTTTCTCCCCGTGACTGTGGTTAACTTCGCGCGCCAGCTCCCCGACTTCTTCGGTCATCCGGGCCAGCATCGCCAGCGGACTGAAATAACCTTCCTTGAACTGCGAGATGTAGCCATCGACTTCCCGCTGCATTTCCGCCAGACTTTTCTCCATGGCCGGTCCTCCTTTTCCGCGTTTGCTGCTTGATGATGATGTTCCGCAGCGCTCTTCCCTATGTTATCGCAAAGACATTTTGAAAACAATGACATAACAAGGGTTAGCCAGAACGACGCCCGGACGGATGTTTCGACCTCCAGCGCCGTCCGGCGAGCGTAATCGCCGCCCATCCGGCCAGCACGCTTAACGCCGTCAGCGCAACCGTGAAATTCCGCACCTGATCCAGACGGGCCAAATGTTCCGGCGACAGATAAGGGAAAATCCCGTATGTATAATCTACCGTATCGTTGGCGAATGTCCAGAGCGCGGCCGGAATAAGCCAGAGCGCGCCCAGACCGAAGAAACGGACGTACATCAGCGCTTCGACCGCCATGACGCCGTGCGAAGCGATCAGCATCCAGCTCAGCGGCTCGATCGGGTAGCCCAGCGCGGCGTCCCACACAATGATCGAGATCGCCCATACGCCGTATTTGACCGACGTGACGACCGCCAGCGCTTCGATCAGCCGCACCGCTCCGCGCATGAAGCGCGACGCCGGCGGAAACAGCAGGCCGAGCAGGGCAAGCGTAAAGAACAGGCTTCCCGTCGGGCTGTCCGGCACGAACACGATCTGCCACGCCGGCTGCGTGTGCCAGACGTTGGCCAACTGGTCGCCGTACCAGATATACCCGTATACCGTTCCGATCAGGTTGCTGACGAACAACAGCCACAGAATGCGGCGGTCGGTCAGCAGGGCCCGGCTCCACAAAAACGAAAGCGACATGATTTTCCTCCCGAATAAAAAGATGAGGCGGCTTCGGCGTGATGCCGAAGCCACGCCTTCACAAAAAGCCCGACCGCATCGGCGGTCGGGCTTTGGGTGAACCCTGTTCTATTTTAACTGTGACTTCTTTAAGTTGGCAAGCGCGAGGATTCGACCGGCAGGATTCCGTTCTCCAATGTGTTCAATTCGCTGGTCAGCGCCAGGAAAGCCAATTCATCCCCGTTTGCGAGCGCGGCGTCGATCTCCTGCTGCAGCATCTCGCAGCGCCGTTTGCGCAGCGCTTCGTCCCATACCATCTCGGCGGCCAGACCCAACATCACTTCGTAAGCGGCTTTCATCTTGTCCAAAGGACGCACCTCCCGAGTTTCTCGTATCGTCACCGGCAATCGTTACGGCTTCCACGACTTCTGTCGGAGTCGGGATTTCCCCCGCGTACCCCTGCATCATTGTTGCTCGAAATAAAACTGTGAGCGTCTTCAATTTTGGCATCCCCAAAGCGACGGGAACCAAGAAGCCGACTCCTTTCTCTTGTTATAACCATAAATCCAAGACATGCACCAGAAAACGGAAAAATTCTGCTTATTTATTTAGCCAGGAGGCTTACAAGTCGCCGCCGATCCAAAAAAAGCTCCGCTTCGGCAAAAAGCCGAAGCGGAGCTTGGAATGCAAATTCAGTGCTGTTGCGCATCGTAACGTGCCGCGCACGACAGGGAACAATCAAGGCCGGCGCGTATCGCTTACCGGCTCTTCCGACAGGTGCCGGGTGCAGTTGTACAAAAGCGGCTCCCACAGGTCGCCCTGCTTCTCCAGCACCGTCAGCGACAAATTGCCGATCCGGTCGGTATAGCGCCCTTTGTACAGCGCCGCATACACCTGCGCAAGCAATCCGCCGTGCGTCACGACGAGCACGCTGCCGTCCGGGTACTTGACGTCCAGGTCGGCGATAAACGCCAGCGCGCGCTCTTCGAGCGCTTCCAGCTTCTCCTGCCCGACGTCCTGCAGATTCCAGTCGGCCCCGAAGCGTGCCTCGCGTTCGGCCTGCGTCATGCCTTCCACCTGGCCGAAGCCGCGCTCCGCAAGCCGCGGATCGGCTTCAAGCAGCGGCAGGTTCAGCCGGCCCGCAATGATCTCCGCCGTTTCCTGTGCCCGCAGCAGGCCGCTTGAGACGACGAAGTCCCACGCATACTCGTCCTCGGCCAGGCGTTCGGCCAGCTTGGCGGCCTGCCTGCGGCCTTCGTCGTTCAGCGGAATGTCGCTGCGCCCCTGAATGCGGCCCGCCGCGTTCCAATCCGTAAGTCCGTGTCTGATCAATCCGATACGCATGAACGTCTCCACAACCTTTCTTCATGCTGCTTGCGCGCGCTTGCGCCTTACTTACTTGCGCATCGTCGCGATGCGGGTGAGCGACAGCAGCGCGAGCGCCATGCCGGTCAGCGACAGGAACATCCAATACTGCGGATGCGTCGGCCCGATCTGCGCCACCAACGGTTCGACGATGCCCCGATCGGCTGCTGGACGTGTCTGCGCCGCGGCTTCCGACGTTTCGGATACGCCCGAATCGACCGTAAGCGGCTGCACGATTACGCCGGCCGGTACGCCGCGCGTGGCGCTTTGTTCCCGGTCGGGAATACCCCAACCGGCCAGATAGATAAAGCTGACGAGAAAAACGGCGAGCAGCGCGGCGACCCACACGGCTGCCCGGCTGCGAAACCGGTGCTGCGACGCGTACGTCTTGGATTCGCCCGGCAGCAGCCACGGAGACTCTTCGTAGATCCGGTCCATCACTCCCAGATTCATACGCTCCGCGTCCACATCGGGCATGTCCGTGCCCGCTTCGCGCAGCAGCTCGTCCAAATCGGGGAAATCGTCGAGATCGAACGCTTCGGCCGGACGGTCTTCCGGCCGGGCCGGATTCTCTTTCGGATCGCCCGGAAGGCCGGCTTTGCGCCCGGCATTCGGATTCCAGCGCGTACCTGTCCGGTGTCCGCCTTCTTCTCTACCCTTCATTGGGTCTCATCCCCTTGTACATCTCTTCTTCGTATACCGGACCGTAATAATACGGTTCCAGCTGGGTTTTGATGCTGAGCCGGGCACGGAACAGCAGCGATTTGACCGAACTGATGCTTTGGCCCAAAATGCGGGCGATTTCCTGATAATCCATCTGGTCGTATTCGCGCAGAATCAGCGCCGCGCGCTGTTTCTCCGGCAGATTGTCGATCGCCGTCCGCACCATGCCGACCTGCTCGCTGCGCAGCAGCGCTTGTTCGGGAGCCGCATCGGTCGAAGAATCGGTGACCAGCTCCCCGTCTTCGAGCGGCACGTTCATCGCCCGGTTGCGGCGAAGTTCGCTCAAAGCGGTGTTTCTTGCGATCGTGTACAGCCAGGTCGAAAAAGAAGCTTCCACTTCCCGGAACGATTGCAAACTCTTGAATGCTTTATAAAAAGTTTCGGAACTGACGTCTTCGGCCAGATGACCAAGACCCGCGCCCTTTAACATATAATACGTAAACGCCAGGATTTTGCGCTGGTAGCGCCTCATGAGAACCGAGTACAGTTCGACATTCCCCGCTTTAATTTCCCGAATCAACTGGGAATCTTCCATCGAATAACGCGCCCCTCTCTAGCTCGCCGCAAAAAAATCTACAGCCTATTTTATCATATGGCCCGTATTTTGCAAAAAATCCGAGTAATCGATTCATAGACGCACGGGCTCGCGATAAGGTTGCATCAAATGGCGAATTTTCTCTCTTTATTTATGGATTACCCGTTTTTCGTCCTTATTTACCGCTCGGCCATACATTCCGGTCTTCCGCGTCGAGCACCGCTTCCACGTCTTCGCCATGCAGGACGGCGACGTACCCTTTGGGCAGCGCCAGCGTCTTAAGCACGCCGGGGCGCCGGCTCAGCAGCTGGAAGACGTAATAGCGCCGCAGCTCGCCCGCGTCGACCTGCCCGCCTTGCGCCGGACCCAGATACCAGCCGGACACGCCTTCACTCCGGTGCTCCGTGCGCTCCAGATAGACCCGCTCCGCATCCAGCGCCTGTTCCGACGAGATCAGCGTGTCCTGGAACAGCGTCGCTTCGCCTTGGGCTCCAGTCAGTTTCAGTACGTAATTTTGTTCCAGCTGCACGGTCAGCGTCTCGGTCAGGTCGTCGGTCGTGCGCTCGAACGGATTGGACGCATAATCCGGCGCGAGGATAGTCACGTTCGAATCTTCCCGCTCGTGCACGAACAGGATGCTCCAGCCGACCTGGATTTTCATGCCGTCTTGAAGAAAGCCCGCTTTGGCTTCAGTGTCCGCAAACAAATCGAGCAAAAATTCGCCCTGCGCTTCGAGCGCTTGATCGCATTTGACGGAAAAGACGCGCGAGCCGATCGTTCGGGTTCGGATGATCTGCATCGTAAGCCTCCTTAACTATTCATGCTTGATGGCTATCGGCGATTCGCCGTTGTTCGTTCCGGTATTCGTTGTAGGTCCAGAAAGCGTCTTCGCGCCCGCCGCCTTCGAGCAGCACCATGACCGCGTAAGACAGCATATCGATCCACTGCGCCATCCGCTGCAGCTGTTCGTCGGAGATCAGCCCGTTGCTGCGCAGCATGCCGTCCGGTTCGATCGCCCAGGCTCTTGCGTATTGGCACAGGCTCCAGAACGCGGACACGACGCTGCGGTCCAGCGATTCCCGCTCCAAGTCGTCCGCCAGCATGTCGAGAATGCGCATCAGTTCGTGAAAATGATCTTCGTTCAGCGTGCCGCGAAACGGGCGCAGCATGCCGAGGAATCCGTCGGCCGCCGCCGCTTCGCCTGCCGGATCGTTTTCCCCGTAGACAAACGCATGCTGCTTCAGACGTTCGATCGCCTGTTCCCGGTTCATGAACGTTCCTCCGGCATCGCCGCTTCCAGCCGGGCGCGCAGACGTTCGGCCAGCTTGCGGAAAGCGGCTTTCTCTTCGTCGTCCGCGTAATCTTCCTTGCGCAGATCGAGCCAGTAATCCCCGTCCGCCAGATCGTACATGTCGAGCAGCGTAATTTCGGCGCAGGCCGGATTGTCGATCGCGGCCAGCATCGGCTCCGGTCCGTCGTCCCAGTTATAGCCGTTCACAAAAGCATGCAGCAGCACGGGAGAATCGCTCTCCGCGATCGCCTGCAGCAGCCTGCGCGGGTCTTCCTCGCCCAGCATCCGGTCCAGCGCCTGCTGCTCGTCCGGCATCAGCGTGAGCCTTACCGCTCCCTGCGTGTCCATCAGCAGGTCCGCCAGCGCCCGATCCCCGCGCGCCACGGCCGCGTTCCACGGCGTCGAGCGGATGCCCCGCGGCGAATCGATCCGGGCTCCGTACTTGAGCAGCAGCTTGACCGCTCCCGACTGGTGAAACTTGATCGCTTTGAGCAGCGCCGTTTCGCCCAGCTTGTCTTCGATCTCAAGCTCCGCTCCCCGCTCCAGCAAAATCTCTACCGCGTCCGGCGGCAGCTTGTACGTCATAAACAGCATCAGCGGCGTGCGGCCGCGCTCGTCTCTCTCGTTCACGTCCAGCTCGCCGGCCGCCGTGCGTACGGCATGCACGTTTTTGGTTCTCGCGATCTCCGCCCAATTGGTCATGTTCTGGCTCCTTTACAGCTTCGTTCTCGGTAAGTCCTTATCCTACAGTATCCTATGCGTAGACGTTCAGTTCAAGTCGAAATCGCGGATTGGCGCGCTTCGCGGCGATTTTACGGGGTTCGCCGAGCATTCACAGGGCGTTTGGGAGCCACTTTCCGCCCGTTTCGAACACAAACAGGCGGCAGCTCCGTCCGAACCCGGAAGCTCCCGCCTGTTCTTTTCGCCGCCGACGAACGTTTACGTCCAGTTCGGCAGGCGCATATGCGTTTCCAGCCGTTCGATCAGCGGCGCCCCTTCGCGCAGACGCAGTTCGTCGACCAAATACCCGGCCAGCACGCCGCTGCCTTGCGGTTCGAACTTGAGCAGGTAGCGTTGAAGCAGGACGCTTCCCGCCGGATCGCCCTGCGGACCCCGCCGCACGTACACTTCGTGGCCCCGCTCCCGGTGCAGCGCGTTGAACAGAATCGACCCGTACCCTCCGTCGACCGGCTCGGCCGAAAAGTCCGGTTCGTACAGCTCGTTCACGTCGATCGTCCAACCTGCCGGTATGCGCAGCGGTTGGAGCGTCGGCTTCGCTTCCGCCATTTTCTTGTCCTCCTGACTGTGGTGCAACTTGCGACTGCTGATTCATTACCCGGCAAGCGACCTGTCGGCACAGGAGGACGCAAATTAAATGCGGACAAAAAAAAGGCCGCTCACTGTGAGCGGCCCGTGTACTACGTCGAGTACACTAAGTTATAGGAGTGGAGAGAAACCATACTGTACGTTTATTATATGTATACGCTTCCAAATTGTCAACGCTTTCTTTTCCTTTTTTGCTGCAAACTTGATTACGCGTATAAAAAGCCTGCCAGCAGCGGCCGACAGGCTTTGGGATTTGATTGATCGGTCAGGCGTACACGTCGAATTCCAGGCCGGTCAGCACTTGCCGTGCCCGTTCCATCTGGATTTCGTCGCGGAAAGACAGCCGCATAAGGCCCGGGACGTCTTCCCGGCTCTCGATGATCTGCAGGTTGCTCAAGTTGACGCCCTGCGAACCGAGCTCGGTCGTGATGCGGCCGATGATGCCCGGGTGATCGGGGACGTCGAGATACAGGTCGTACGTTTTGGCGATCGCGCCTTTGCGGCGCTCCGGCAGTTCGTCGCGGAAATCGCCGGCGTCGCGGAACCGGGCCGAGATGCCTTCGCCGTCTTCGCGCTCCAACTGGTCGATAAAGCTTTCCACCTGCACATTCCAGTCGCGTAACAGCTTTAACAGGTTGAAGCGGTTGTTCAGCAAAATGTCGCGCCAGACGACGGGATCGCTGGAAGCGATCCGGGTAATGTCGCGGAAACCGCCTGCCGCGAGCGTCCGGTACAGCGGATTGCTGTCGTGATAGCCGCTGATCTGATTGACGAGCGCCACGGCGATAATATGCGGCAGATGGCTGATCGCACCGACGATCTCGTCGTGCTGACCCGGTTCCAGGCAGATTACTTTGGCGCGCGTATGGCTCAGCAGTTCGGTCAGCGCCGCGATGCGCGCCGGATCGGTACCCGGTTCCGGCGTCAGCACGTAGTACGCGTTCTCGAACAGGAGCGAAGTCGCCGCCTGCACGCCCGAGCGTTCCGAGCCGGCCATCGGGTGGCCGCCGATAAAGCAGGCGTCCTCCCAATCCAGCTGTCTCGCTTTTGCGGCGATCGAATCTTTGGTGCTGCCCACGTCGGTGACGATGCAGCCTTTTTTGAGCGGCAGGGCATGAACTTGTTCCAGATACGTCTCCAGCAGCCCGACGGGCGTGGAGAGAAAAATAAAGTCGGCGTCTTGGACCGCTTCTTCCAGCGACAGGGTCGCGGAATCGACGACTCCGAGTTCCACGCTCAGATCGGCCAGATCCTGCCGGTTGGAATAGCCGACAAGCTCAAGGCCCGGCTTCCCGCGGAAGCACAGAGCCAGCGAGCCGCCGATCAGTCCGACGCCGATCACGGCAATTTTCATAGAGGTCAGCCTCGCTTCATAGGGTTCGTTGCGTTACGGTTGTTGTCGGGCGCGGACTTGGGCCAGTTGGACTAGACGGCCGCTCCCTGTTCATTCAGCGCTTCTTCGAACGTCCGGATAAAGATCTCGTTCTCTCGCGGAGAACCGACCGTCACCCGCATGTACGTCGGATACAGCTTGAACCCGGAACGCGCGATGACGCCTTTGCGCAGCATGCGTTGGAACAGGTCCGCCGCGGACGTCTGCGTATCGACCATGATGAAGTTGCCGTTGGCCGGGAAATAAGACAGGCCCAGACGATCGAACTCGCCCTGCAGGAACGAGATGCCTTCGGTGTTCTTGATGCGGCACGACTCCACGAACTCCCGGTCGGCAAGCGCCGCTTTGGCCGCAGCCTGGGCGATGCGTGTCGTGTTGAACGGTTCGCGCACCTGATTGACGGAACGGATGACCGAAGCCTGGCCTACGCCGTAACCGATCCGCAGCGCGGCAAGCCCGTAAATTTTGGAAAAAGTGCGCAGTACGACCACGTTGCCGTAATCGGCCAGCAGTTTCGTGCCGTCCGGGTAGGCGCTGTCGGTCACGTATTCGAAATAAGCTTCGTCGAGCACGACCATCACGGAAGACGGAACGCGGTCCAGGAAGCTTTTTAATTCGGTTTCACTGACAATCGTACCGGTCGGGTTGTTCGGGTTGCAGATCCAGACGATCTGCGTCCGGTCCGTCACCGCCGCGAGCATCGCTTCGAGATCGTGCGTGCCGTTCTTGAGCGGCACTTCGATGCTGGTCGCTTTTTCGATGTCGGCATTGCTTTTGTATACGGAAAAAGTGGCGTCGGCCATAATGTTCTCGTCGCCTTCCGACAGGAACGCGCGCGCGATCAGGGCGATGATCTCGTCCGAACCGCAGCCGAAAATGACCTGGTCGGCCTCAACGGACAGATGCTCGGCCACGGCTGCCGTCAGTTCGACCGCCCCGCCGTCCGGATACAGGTTGAACTTGGTCAGTTCGCTTTCGATCGCGGCTTTGACGCGCGGGGAAAATCCGTACGGATTTTCGTTCGAAGCCAGCTTCACGACTTCGCTGAGTCCGTATTCTTTTTGAACTTCTTCGATCGGTTTGCCTGGCTGATAGACCGGAAGATCGACAATATGGGCTTTGGGCTGCATGGATGATTTCCCTACTTTCCTGATTTGGCGTGTTGCAGCGCGACAGTGTCGGGCTGCGCACACGCTCAAAAAGTTAAGGCTTGTCCCGCGGCGGCGCGATACAGGATAAGCTCGGCGGACAAACCGCCGCGCCCGCCTTGTACGCCCGCTGGGGGAAAAGCGTTTATACTTTTAATTCTGCCACAAATTCGCGAATTTGCAAGAGCGCATCTTCGCGCTTGTCGGCATTCATCAGATCGGGAATCAAAGTCTCGATCGTGCGCACGATCGCGCTGCCCACGACGACGCCGTCGCACAGTTCCGCGAAGCGCTCCACCTGATCGCGCCCGGAGATGCCGAAGCCGACAGCGACAGGCAGGTCGGTCCGCGATTTCACGTCGCGGATAAAAGCATCGACGCCGTCATGGAACGAAGCCCGTTCGCCGGTCACGCCGAGCGACGACACGCAGTAGACGAAGCCCCGGCCGCTGCGCAAAATTTTGTCGATCCGCTCGCTCGAAGTCGGAGCGACCAGCGGAATAAGGGCGATGTTCACCCGATCGGCGCGCCGCAGCATGTCTTCCGACTCTTCGTAAGGCAGATCGGGAATGATCAGGCCGCTGATGCCGTTGCGGGACGCTTCTTCGAAAAAGAGGTCCAGTCCGGTCTGCAGGATCGGATTGTAGTACGTAAACAGAACGAAAGGCATCTGCACGCCCCGCTCCCGCGCTTTGCGCGCCACGTCCAGACAGGTGCGCACCGTAATGAGCTGCTCAAGCGCCCGCGCCGAAGCGCGCTGGATGACCGGGCCGTCCGCAAGCGGATCGGAGTAAGGCACGCCGAGTTCCAGCACGTCGGCGCCGGCTTTTTCCATCTGCTCTATAATGTCGAGCGTCGTGTCGAGATCGGGATCGCCGACCGTCAGAAACGGGATCAGCGCGGTGCCTCCCGTTTCGCCGAGCCGGCGGAACGTTTCTTCGATCCGGTTCGGAGTTTCGAAAGCGGGCAAACGTTCGCTTTCTTGCGCAGCTCCGCCGGCCAGCCCGCTTTCGGCGGAATGGCTCATCATCGTCAGGCGGGCCGTAGAGGCGTTCGTCTTCATTGGGCATGTCCTCCTTCGTTCTCGTTCTCGTACGCCATGATCGATTCGACGTCTTTGTCTCCCCGTCCCGACAGGCAGATGACCAGAATGCGGTCCGCACCCATTTCCGGTGCGATCTTGGCGGCATGCGCGACGGCGTGCGCCGATTCCAGCGCCGGAATGATGCCTTCGGTACGGCAGAGCAGCTTGAGCGCCGTAATGGCTTCTTCGTCGGTAATCGGCACGTATTTGGCCCGGCCGACGTCTTTGAGATACGAGTGTTCGGGACCGACGCCCGGATAATCCAGACCGGCCGAGATCGAATGCGCCGGCTGTACCTGGCCGTATTCGTCCTGCAGCAGATAGCTCATGGAGCCCTGGAACACGCCTTTGGTGCCGAGGCTCATCGTGGCCGCGTGCAGCGGCGTATCGATGCCTTTGCCGGCCGCTTCGACGCCGATGAATTCGACGTCCGCGTCCCCGACGAACGGATAGAACATGCCGATCGCGTTGCTGCCGCCGCCGACCGCCGCGACGATCGTGTCCGGCAGGCGTCCTTCGCTCTCCAGAATCTGGCGGCGCGTCTCGTCGCCGATAACGCGCTGGAAGTTGCGCACGATCAGCGGATAAGGGTGCGGCCCCACGGCCGAACCGAGAATATAGAACGTATCCTGGACATGGCTGACCCAGTAGCGCAGCGCTTCGTTGCCCGCGTCCTTGAGCGTCTTCGTGCCCGATACGACCGGCACCACTTCGGCGCCGAGCAGGCGCATGCGGAACACGTTAAGCTGTTGGCGGTGCATGTCTTCTTCGCCCATGAACACTTTGCATTCGAGGCCGAGCAGCGCCGCTACGGTCGCGGTCGCCACGCCGTGCTGGCCGGCGCCTGTCTCGGCGATGACTTTCTTCTTGCCCATGCGCACGGCAAGCAGTCCCTGGCCGAGCGCGTTGTTGATCTTGTGCGCTCCGGTATGGTTGAGGTCTTCGCGCTTGAGGTACACTTTGGCGCCGCCGAAATGTTCGGTCAGGCGTTTCGCGTAATACAGCGGCGTCTCGCGTCCGGAATACTGCTTGAGCAGGTCGTTCAATTCCGCGTTAAACTCTTCGTCCGCCGAAAATTTCAAATAAGATTCTTCTAGTTCGATCAGCGCGTTCATCAGCGTCTCGGGAACGAAGCGTCCCCCGAATTCGCCGTAGCGTCCTTTTGCGTCCGGTACTTGTCCGATCATGATAAAACCGCCCTTTCTACGAATAAAGTCATTTTGCGTATATCTTTATGCCCGTCGGTCTCGACGCCGCTTGAGACGTCGATGCCGTCCGGCGCGTAATGTCGCACCAATTCCCCCGCATTGCTCTCCGTCAAGCCGCCGGCCACGAACAGTTGAAGTCCGCATGCTGCGGCCGCTTGACGGTACAGCGGGAGAATCTCCCAGTTGAACGTGCGCCCCGACCCGCCGCCATAGAGCGGATCATGCGTATCGAGCAGCAGCGCATCGACCGTGCCCCGGTACGCTTCGGACATTCTCTCCGCGCGCTCCGCATGGCTCTCGCCGGTATCTTCGCCGCCGATCGAGATCGATTTGAACACTTCGGTGTTAAACCGTTCGCGCACTTCCCGGCAAAAGCCCGGGCTCTCCTGCCCGTGCAGCTGGATCACGTTCAGCGGAGCCGCGGACAGCGTCGCTTTCAATTCGTCGAGCGTCGGATTGACGAACACCCCGGCGACTTTCGGCCGCTTGGCCTCATTGGCTTTATTGGCTTCATTAGTTTCAATCAAAGCGCTGTTCGACCAGGCGTCCAGTTCGCCGATCAACGCGGCCGCGGCGGCGCCGTCGACCTGCCGCCGGCTCGGCGCGAACACGAGGCCGATATAATCGACCCCGAGTTCCGCCGCCGCCAGCAGCGCTTCCGGCGTCCGGATGCCGCATATTTTGATCGCAGGTCCTTTGATCGCGGGCCCTGTTTTCGCCCGTCCTTCGGCTGCCTCGCCGCCGCTCAACGCCGCTTCCGAAAGCCGTCCGTCCCGTTCGGCCTTCATCTCGAAGTCCCCGAATCGGCAGCTTCGGCGCCGGTATCGGCCGATGCCCGCGCAGCGTCGGACGCCGGGGCGCCGGATACCGGCCCCATCACTTCCGCCACCGCTTCGCCGATGTCCGCGCGGCGCATAAACGTCTCGCCGATCAGCACGCCGCCGGCTCCGCCCGAACCGACGTAGGCGACGTCTTCTTTTGTCCGAATCGCGCTTTCGCTAATAAGCAGCGCCCGCTTCGGCATGCGCGGCGCAAGCTCCGCCGTGACGTCCAGACTCGTCTCGAACGTGTGCAGGTTCCGGTTGTTCACCCCGATCAGCCCGCGGTCCGTTACCTGAAGCACCGCGTCGAGTTCGTCCGCATTATGCACTTCGATCAGCGTATCGAGGCCGAGCGACTCCGCCGCCGCCTTCAATTCCCGCAGGCGCGCGACCGGCAAAATGGCCGCGATCAGCAGCACCGCGTCGGCGCCGATCAGACGCGCTTCGTAGATCTGCGACTCGTCGATCACGAAGTCTTTGCGCAGCAAAGGCAGCTTGACCGCCGCGCGAATTGCAGTCAAATAGTCCGCGCTGCCCTGAAAATACTCGTTGTCGGTCAGCACCGACAAACAATCGGCGCCCGCCGCTTCGTACGCTTGCGCCAGCCGTACCGGATCGAAATCTGCCCGGATTAGTCCTTTGGACGGGGACGCTTTTTTCACTTCCGCGATCAGCGCCATCCCTTGGCGCTTCGGGCTGCGCAGCGCCGCTTCGAAGCCGAGCGTAGGCGGCATGTCGGCGATGCGCCGCTCCGCTTCCGCCATATTCAGCGTTTCCTTGAGAAGCCGGACTTCCCGGCGTTTGGTCTCCACGATTCGATCAAGATACATATCCGCATTCCTCCGTTATCCGTATAAGCTGCTCCAATTTGTCCAGCGCCTGGCCCGAGTCCACGATCTGCGCGGCCATGCGCACGCCTTCCGCCAGATCGGCCGCTTCTCCGGCCGTATAGATGCACGCGCCCGCGTTCGCCAGCACGATATCGCGCCGCGCGCCGCGTTCGCCGGACAGCACGCCGCGAATGATCCGCGCGTTATCCGCGGCGTCTCCGCCGAGGATGTCTTCGAGCGGATAGCGCGACAAGCCGAGTTGTTCCGGAGTGATCTCGTACGTGCGGACGAGGCCGTCCTCAAGTTCCGACACCCGGGTCGGACCGGAGACGCTGATCTCGTCCAGCCCGTCGAGTCCCGCGACGACCATCGCGCGCCGTGCGCCCAGATTGCCGAGCACGCGGGCGATCTGTTCGGTGCGGCCGGCGTCGTACAGGCCGAGCAGCTGCCGGTCGGCGCCGGCCGGGTTGGTCAGCGGGCCCAGCAGATTGAATACCGTGCGGACGCCCAGTTCGCGGCGAGGTCCCGCCGCGTGCTTCATCGACGGATGGTACGTCTGCGCGAACAGAAAGCAGATGCCGATCCGGTCCAGGCATTCCGCGGCCTGGCTGCCGCTGAGGCCGATATTGACGCCGAGCGCTTCCAGCACGTCGGCGCTGCCGGCCCGGCCGCTGGCCGAACGGTTGCCGTGCTTGGCAACCCGGACAGACGCGGACGCGGCGATGAGGGCGGACGCGGTCGAGATATTGAACTTGTGAATGCCGGAGCCGCCGGTGCCGCACGTATCGAGCAGATGCTCGCGGGACGTGCCGACCGTGCCGGAGAAGCTGCGCATCGCTTCGGCGAATCCGGTAATTTCTTCGGTCGTCTCGCCTTTCATGCGCAGTGCCAGCAGCAGGCCGCCGATCTGCGCCGGCGTCGCCGCACCGGTCATAATGCTTTCCATCGCGTGCCGGGCCTGCTCCCGGGTCAGCGAAGATCCTTCGGAAGCGAGCGCAAGCGCTTCTTTGGCGCTCAGGCTCGGTTGAATCGGATACAGGTTATCGGTCGGTTCGGATGTACGGGAAGTATGCATGACTATCTCTCCTTCGAGGTCGAATGGGTTCGAGCGCCTCGAGACCGCTCCTTCGGGACACCGATCCTGCTGCCGCGAGCTCCGTCCGAATTCCCGCCGCGCGGAGGGAGAACGGAATCGGCGGGCGGAGGTTATAAAAAAGACCCCCGCTTCGCAGCAGAGGTCTTCGGTATTCGGCCTTTTTCGGCGATCTCTTCAAAGATCGCCGAAAAAGGTCCGATACCCGCTAGGGTGCATTCGTCGATGTATGGTAAAAAAACCGTGGCGCTTCCGCCTCGAATCTCTCGTTCCATACGTAAACTCTGCTCAGCCTGACTCTGCTCGGTCTGGCGGTCTGTACCGCCTCGGCCCCTACGGGCCTCACGATTCCCCGCTTCCGCCCGCGAACACTCCTGTTCCCGGCGCGGCAGCGTGAATCCTTAACTTTGTTCCCTACTATACCGGATCGCCAAGCGGATAGCAAGCGCACCCGCATCCGGCTTGCCGGAAATTTACGAACGGCGGGCCAGATCCGGCCGCAGCACCGTCGCGCCGCGCTGGTACACGTGGTTGATCTCGCGCTGCCCTTTTTCCGTGTTGACCTGAATCATCAGCCGGATACAGCGCGGCAGGCTGCCTTCGACCGGAATTTCCAGCGCGCACATAAGCGGCACGAAATCCCAGCCGGATTGGCGGCGTACGGCAACCGCGGGAAAAGCGGCATCCAAATCGTGCGTCACCGTGATCCAGATATTGCTGACCGTCTCGGGCTGTATACCGTTCCGGTCGATCATCTCCGCGACCAGTTCCTGCGTCGCCGTGTAAATCTCTTCCCTGTCGTTATGTTCGACCGTTGTCGCTCCGCGAATGCCGCGGTTATAGATCACGATGGTTCTCCACTCCTTTTGAGGCGCTCGATGACGCTTCGCACCGTATCGGCGTCGACGTCGCTTGCAATCTCGACGCGTCCGACCGCCAGGGGCACGATGAAGATCATCCGGCCTTCCCTGAACTTTTTGTCGCGCTGCATGGCGTCCATCAGCGCTTCGGTCCCGATATCGGCCGGCAGCGTAACCGGCAGTTCCAGCGCTTCCAGCATCGATACCGTCTCGGCGTACAGCCCCGCGGCGCCGCGTTCTTCGCCGATCAGCGCCGCCGCGGCCATGCCGACCGAGATCGCTTCGCCGTGCAGGAAACGGCCGTACCCCGCGACCGCTTCGATCGCGTGGCCGAGCGTATGCCCCAGATTCAGAATCGCCCGCAGATCGTTCTCCCGCTCGTCGCGCGACACGATCCGCGCTTTGATCGCGCAGCCTTGCTCCAGACCGTACGCCAGCGCTTCGGAATCGAGCGCCAGCAGGCGTCCGGCATTGTCCCTACACCATTCGGCGAATGCTTTGTCCCAGATCAGCCCGTGCTTGACCATTTCCGCCAAGCCCGCGCGCACTTCGCGCGGAGGCAGACTTTTGAGCGTCTCCACATCGTAGAGCACGAGCTCCGGCTGGTGGAACACGCCGATCATGTTTTTGGCAAGCGGATGATTGACCGCCACTTTGCCGCCCACGCTGCTGTCGTGCGCCAAAATGGTCGTCGGCACCTGCACGAAGCGGATACCGCGCATGTACGTACCGGCCACGAATCCGGCCAGGTCGCCGATGACGCCCCCTCCGAGCGCCAGTATCGCCGAAGAGCGGTCCAGCCCTTCTTCGATAGCGCGCGTAATCAGGTCGTTGTAGACGTCAAGCGACTTGGAAGGTTCGCCGTGCGGCACGACCGCGCTCAGGGCGCGGTAGCCGCCCGCCGTCAGCGCCTCCGTCAACTTGTCGAGATACAGCGGCCCCGCATTGTCGTCGGTCACGATCAGCAGCGGACTTTTGTCCGGCACGCCGGCCAGGCGCAAATACTCCGCCGCGTTCGCGAGCAGTCCTTCTCCGATCACGATCGGATACGAACGTTCGCCAAGCTCTACCGTCAGCGTCTTGGGCGTCTCCGCCATATCAGTAATTCTCCAGCTGACGTTTGTAGTTGTCGTAGTTCGCCTTGATTTCCTCCATCGAATCCCCGCCGAATTTTTCGAGGAACGCTTTGGCGACTTCCCAGGCAACCACGCTCTCCATCACGACGCTCGCGGCCGGCACGGCGCAGGCATCGGAACGCTCCACCTGGGCGTTGAACGGCTCTTTCGTATCGATGTCCACGCTGCGCAGCGGCTTGTACAGCGTCGGAATCGGCTTCATGACGCCGCGGACGACGATCGGCATACCGTTCGTGATGCCGCCTTCGAAGCCGCCGAGGCGGTTCGAAGCGCGCGTGTAGCCTGTCGCTTCGCTGTGCAGAATCTCGTCGTGCACCTGCGAGCCGCGAAGTTCGCCGGCTTCGAAGCCGATACCGATCTCGACGCCCTTGAACGCGTTGATCGACATGACGGCCTGCGCGATACGCGCGTCGAGCTTGCGGTCGTACTGCACGTAGCTGCCGAGACCGATGGGAAGCCCTTCGACGATACATTCGACGACCCCGCCGACCGAATCGCCTTCTTTTTTGATCAGGTCGATATACGCTTCCATCTTCTTCTCGGTGTCTTCGTCCGCGACGCGGACCGAAGACGCTTCGGTGCGGGCGACCAATTCGTCGAGCGGCAGGTTGTTGGCCGGGGCGACGATCTCGCCGATCCGCAGCACCTGTCCGCCGATGCGGATGCCGAACACTTCGAGCAGCTGGCGGGCCAGCGCGCCGACGGCGACGCGAACAGCCGTTTCGCGGGCGCTGGAACGTTCCAGCACGTTGCGCAGGTCTTTGAGATCGTATTTGAGTCCGCCGTTGAGGTCGGCATGACCCGGACGCGGACGGTGGACCCGGCGCTTCTCTTCGTCGGTGCCTTCCATCGGTTCGACGTTCATGATCTTCGTCCAATGCTTCCAGTCGTTGTTGACGACGACCAGCGCGATCGGCGCGCCTGTCGTTTGTCCGTGGCGAACGCCGCCTACGATATCCGCCTGATCCTGCTCGATTTGCATGCGGCGGCCTCGGCCGTATCCTTTTTGTCTGCGCAGCAGTTGGAAGTTCAAAGCCTCGAAATCAATCCGCAGATTGCTCGGCATCCCCTCGACGATCGCGGTCAGCTGCGGTCCGTGGGTCTCCCCGGCGGTCAAGTAACGTAAACTCATGATGCGTTCCCCCTTTAAACTTTTAAACTGTAAACGGCTAAAATCCTTAAATGTCTTCGCCCATTATAACATCTGCCCGCTACTTGTCCAAGACCTTTACCTTTTGCGTCAGACTCCTGTCCGTTCAAGCCGAAAAAGCCGCTCCGTTCCGCGGTTGGGCGGGAACGAAGCGACTTCGGGCGAACCCCGGAACACGGGGAACGGTTAGATTTTTTTGTAGAAAAACGTGTCGCACGGTTCAAGTCCGTACTGCCCCGGCGAGAAGATCTGCTCGGTGCTGCCTACGAACAATACGCCGCCTTTGCGCAGACTGGACGCAAATTTGTGGTACAGCGTCGCTTTGGCTTCTTCCGTAAAGTAGATCATGACGTTGCGGCAGACGATCAGGTCGTAACCGTCGTCGAACTTGTCCGTCAGCAGGTTCGCTTTGTGGAAATTGACCGCCCGCTTGAGCTTGTCGTCGACTTTGTACATGAGGCCTTCCGCTTTGAAATACTTTTCCGCCACTTTGGGAGGAACGTCCTTCAGCGAGCGTTCCAGATATTGGCCCTGCTTGGCTTTGGCCAGTGCGCCTTCGTCGAGATCGGCCGCGTTCAGCTTGGAATCGCCGAGAATGCCGTGCCCGTCGAGAATCATCGCCAGCGTATACGGTTCTTCGCCGGTCGAGCAGGCCGCGCTCCATACTTTGAGTCCTTTTTTGCCGCCTGCGCGCAGTTCCGGAATGATCGTGTCGCGCAGCACTTCCCAACGGTTCGGGTTGCGCCAAAATTCCGACACGTTGATCGTCATCCGGTCGAGGAATTCGAAGAACAGGTTTTTGTCCTTTTTCATCGCTTCGAAAAACTGGGCGAACGTGCTGTAGCCGTGCTTGGTGCGCAGCGTCGTCAGGCGACGTTTCATCTGCGCTTCCTTGTATTGGGACAGGTCGATTCCCGTGCTTGCATTTATGCTTTTGATAAACCCGCTGTAGTCCGGGTCGCTTCCCGGGGCAGATACTTCTTCGCGCCCCGCTCCGCTTCTGATCAGATCCATCGCGCCACCGCCTTGTCATAATCGAGCTGTTCCGCTTCTGTGAAGAAATTGGCGATCTCGCGCTTGGCACTGTCGGGACCGTCCGATCCGTGAATCAGGTTAAACGGCGTATGCGCCGCAAAATCCCCGCGAATCGTGCCCGGCAGCGCTTCCGTGACTTGGGTCTTGCCCATGGCGATCCGGGCCAGCGCGATTACGTCGTCGCCTTCCCATACCATTGCGAACACCGGACCGGACGTGATGAATTCAACCAATTTTCCGAAAAACGGCTTGCCTTCGTGCTCGGCGTAATGACGCTTGGCCTGTTCCTCGGATATGTGCATGAATTTCCCCGCCACCAGCTTGAATCCTTTGTCTTCGAATCGGCTTACGATCCGTCCGACCAGTCCGCGTTGTACTCCATCGGGTTTGACCATCAAAAAAGTGCGTTCCATCGCAATCTCCCACTTTCGGCATATGATTTATTATCGGCTGAGACGCTTGCTTTTTATAGAGTTAAACGTTTTACACCCAAATTCCTGCCTGAGCCTGCGAAAAAAGGGAGATTCGTCGGAATCTCCCTTCGCCGTGCCGGTATGAAAATGGTTCAGTACGTGCGTCTCGACACAAAATGCGCGATATCGCGCAGATGGCGGCGCGCCCGGATATCGGGCAGCCGGTCGAGCGCCTGCAGCGCTTTTTGCGTATAGCGGTCGGCCAGTTCCTCGGCGCGCGCGATGCCTTCGCTGCCGGTAATCATGGCCACGGCGGCGTTCACGTCCGTGCGGCCGTTCGCTTCGTGAATGCGGCCGATCTCGCCCAGCAGCGGATCGCGCAGCCGGTCTTCCTGCAGCGCGTACAGCACCGGAATGGTGATGTTGCCCTGGCGGATATCGCTGCCCGGCGGCTTGCCGATCTGCTTCTCCGTTCCGCACAGATCGAGCAGGTCGTCCCGGATCTGGAACGCCATGCCGACGTTATAGCCGTAATTGTACAGCTCGCGCGCGACTTCCGTCGAAGCGCCGGCGGCAAGAGCGCCCAGTTGGCAGCTGACCGCGATCAACAGCGCCGTTTTGCGGCGAATGCGCAGCAGGTACCGGCGGATGCTCTGACCCGAATTGAAAAAGTCGCGGATCTGTTCCATTTCGCCGATCGACATCTCGACCATCGCTTTGGCGAGAATCCGGTGAATCCGCGGATCTTCCAGTCCCGCGACCATCTCCAGCGCCTTGGCGTAAATATAATCGCCCGTATACATCGCGATCCGGTTGTCCCATTTCGCTTTGACCGTCAGTTGGCCGCGGCGCGTCTGCGCATTGTCGATCACGTCGTCGTGCACGAGCGAAGCCATATGGATAAGTTCCAGCGGGACGGCGACCAGCTTCAACCGGTCCAGCTCATACGTGCCAAACTTGCCGCTCAGCAGCACGAACGCCGGACGCAGACGCTTGCCGCCCGCTTTCAGCAGATGCATGGCCGCTTCCCCGAGCGCTTCGTTCTCCACTTCGATGCAGGCGTAGAGCGAGCGTTCCACGGCGTCCATATCTTTTTTTAACGTTCCGAAGATTTCCATTCGTTTCATTCGTTCACCCGTATCCGCGTATTGTCGGTCCAAATTTCAATGTGCGCTTCCTGCGGCAGCAGTCCCATCTCCCGGGCGTAACGGAAGTAAAGGTCGAGACCTTCCAGCCGTTCCCGGGTCAAGTCGTAACGCAAATTTTCGAAATATCCCTGCCAGTAAGCCAGTTCCCCGCCGAGTTCGGCCTGCGCTTTTTCCGCGACCGGCCGCACATCGGCCAGGCTCCGGCGCTTGCTGTCGGCCAAAGCGTCGGCCAGTTCGCCGATACGTTCCGGATTGCGTGCGGCCGCCGCTTTGGAGACGGTCCAGACCGCGAAAGTCATACTTTTGCCGGTCCAGTCTTTCCATTCCGCGCCGAGATCGGTCACCGTGTAGCCGGCGTTGTCCCAATCGGCCCGAATCGCGTGGTCGCCGATCAGCAGCGCGACGTCGGCATGTTCCAGCATCTCTTCGAGATTCGGTTCGCAGGTGACGTACTCCGGCTTGGCGCCGTACGCTTTTTCCGCGACGATCTTCAGCAGATTGACGGAAGTCGCGGACGTGTTCGTCAGCGCGATCCGTCCGTGCACCGCTTCGGCGAACGGCTTTTTGGAAAAACAAAGGATCGAGCGAACCGGCCCGTCCGCGCTCACCGACAAATCCGGGAGCAGCAGAAAACGGTCCGTCGCCATGCCGTAGGCAAAAGAAGAGACCGGGCTCATGTCCAGCTCTCCTTCGAGCAGCAGGCGGTTCAGCACGGCCGGAAGCTCCGTCCGGGTCGTCGCCGGAAAACTCAGCGCCGAGTCGTCGAAGTAATGGTAGACCGGCCAAACGTTGGTGTAGAGGATGCGCCCCAGGCGCAGCATGCCGCTCTCCTTCACGTTTCCTCCCCCCATCTTTTAAACAGATTGTGATCGATTCCAACACTGTCCAGCACTTTGCCGACCAGAAAATCGACGATTTCTTCGAGCGTGCGGGGACGATGATAAAAAGCCGGCATCGCCGGCACCATTTTGACGCCCAGGCGCGCAAGCTTCAGCATGTTCTCCAAATGGATGGCATGCAGCGGCGTTTCCCTCGGCACGAGCACGAGCGGACGCCCTTCCTTGAGCATGACGTCCGCCGCCCGCGTCATCAGGTTGTCGGACGAACCGTGCGCGATCGAAGACAGCGTCCCCATCGAACACGGCATGACGATCATCCCTTCGGCCCGGAATGAACCGCTGGCGATCGAAGCTCCGATATCCGCCACCGGATGATAGACCAGCCGTCCGGCACGGCCGCCGAAGCGGTGCTCCAGTTCCTGCTCGCGTTTCGACGCGTCGAAATCCATTTCTTCCTTAAATACGCGCCAGCCGGCGTTCGAGACGACCAGATGCACGGTAAAACCGAGATCCAGCAGTTCTTCGGTCAGCCGGATGCCGTAAACGCTGCCGCTGGCACCGGTAATTCCGACGACCCAGTGCCTGCCGGCGCCCGCGAGTTCGTTTACCAAAACTTCACCACCAAATCGATCAGAGTGAATACGAAAACAATACTGCTGAGCCAGCTGTTCATCGTGAAAAAGGCAGTCTGTACGCGGCGAAGATCGTTCGGCTTCACGATGCGGTGCTGATAGAACAAGATCGAGCACGCAATGACGACGCCGGCCACGTACCACCAGCCGAGCGGCGTAATAAACGCAAGCGCAATCAGTCCGAGCGCCGTCACGGCATGGAAGCCCTGGGCGATCTTGAGCGCTTTGTGCAGGCCGAACCGGCTCGGAATGGAATAAATGCCTTCCCGCCGGTCGAATTCGATATCGTCGCACGCATAGATCACGTCAAACCCGGCTGTCCAGAACGCGATCGCGATGTAGAAGACGAGCGACGACCAGCTGAAGCTGTCGGTCACGGCCGCCCAACCGCCGAGCGGCGCAAGCGCGATCGTCGCGCCGAGCACGACGTGGCAGAGCCACGTGAAGCGCTTCGTGTACGAATAGGCGATCAGCAGCACGAGGGCGATCGGGAACAGCGTCAGCGCGAAGCGCGACAGTTCGAACGTCGCCCACAGGAAAAGACCGAGAAACACGACGACAAAAATCGCCACTTCGCGCGTTTTGAGAAGTCCCGCAGGAATGGCCCGCTTTTCGGTGCGCGGGTTTTTGGCGTCGATGTAGCGGTCGATCAGACGGTTCATGCCCATCGCGGCGCTGCGCGCCCCGATCATGGCCAGCAAAATCCAGCCGGCCTGTCCCCACGAAGGCAGATGCCCGTTAATGACGACCGAGCCGAGCAGCATCCCCATGAACGCGAAGGGAAGCGCGAATAACGTATGTTCAATCTTGATCATTTCCAAAAAGACACGGATTTTCCCGAACATTTTATTTCTCCTTAATTCCGATGTGCAGCGCGGCGATTCCGCCGGTCAGCGCGTAAGCTTCCACGTCTTTGAGACCCACTTCACGGAAAATATTCGCCAATTCTTCGCGGCCCGGGAACAGTTTTAACGAATCCGGGAGCCACTTGTACTGCTCGTAGCTTTTTGCGAACAGCTTGCCCATCTTCGGCAGCATCCGTTCGAAATAAAAATAGTACAGCCCTTTGAACGGCTGGCTCGTCGGCTTGGACAATTCCAGACAAACGACCATGCCGCCCGGCTTGACGACGCGGCGCATTTCGTTCAGCACGCGCACCGGATCGGGCACGTTGCGCAGGCCGAATCCGATCGTCGCGTAATCAAACGAATTGTCGGCAAACGGCAGTTCCATCGCGTTGCCCTGGAACAGCTCGATCTGTCCGCCGTGCGTATTGCGCGCGATCTTGCCCCGGCCCACGTCCAGCATCGCCGGACTGAAATCGAGTCCCTTGACCGGACCGCTGCCGCTTGCTTCGGCCAGGCTGATCGTCCAGTCGCACGTGCCGCAGCACAGGTCGACAGCGCTGTCGCCTTGGGAGACGGCCATTTTGCGCATGGCAAACTTGCGCCACGCTTTGTGGCGGTTAAAGCTCAAAATATCGTTCATCCGGTCGTATTTCGGCGCAATCTGCTGAAAAACGTCGTGGACGAACTCTTCTTTCGGTTTGGTCGAATTCGCCATTATCGGTTCACCTTGCCTTTCGTTTCGGCCGCGCCGCGGAATCCGTCCGCCAAGGCGCCCAGCACCTCGCGGTTCACTTGCGCCGGCAGCGCCGCGATGCCCGCTTCGAGCCGATCCGCGAACCCAAGCAGCAGTTGCTTCAATTCGGCCGCTTCCGCTTCGCCGACCGGGTGCATGCCGTAATGCAGCGCCTCGCCGTGCGTCGCGGCTTCCAGCTCTTCGACCGCCGCTTCGCACAGGGCGACGAGCTTCAGCAGGCTCTGCCAATCCGGCAGCAGCGGGCCGCTCAGCGAAACGTCGAAGCCCACGAACAGGCGTGCCTTGATCGCGGCCGCCTCTTCCACATATTCGCGCAGTTCCGGCGCGGAAGTTCCCTGCATGCGCAGGTACAGCTCCATTTTGCGGCGGTTCACGTCCGCAATCGCCCGGCTCAGCTCGGCGACCATGTCCACTTCGCCTGCCGCGGCCAGCAGTTGGTAGAAGCGGCTGCTGTAATAATCGCCCGCCAGCACTTTAAGCTGCCTGGAGCGCATCGCCTGTTCTTCTTCGCTGTCGTCTCCCGGCGCGACCCGGTCGTGGATATCGAGGCCGATCTGGAGCAGTCCCGTGACCATGCCGTAAACCTCGGTCTTGTCCGCCGAATCGGAAGCTTCAAGAAAAGCGTGCAGCAGCCGAAGCCGCGCATCCGGCAGCGCCGGAATCTCCGTATGATTCCGGATCATGTCATATCCGGTGTATTTTTCGGTCTTTTCCGGTACGCAGTAGGGTTTCATCTATAGGCCTCCGACTTTTTACAACGTTCAACGCTATTTTTGTCACAATCTTTTCTATTATAGCATAAGCTTTTTCAAACAACTAACGCAAACGCTCAGGTTTCGGCGTCGATATTGCCGTGTTTGGTGAACACGGTCGCTTTGCCGCGCACCTTGATCGCCGACGTATGATCGGTGAACTGCGCGATCAGCACTTCGCCTTTGTCCAGCTTTTCCGTGTGATGAAAACGCGTATCCTGACCGCGCGTCAGCCCGATAACATGAACGCCGTTCTCGTGAGCCTTGATCACGATATAGTCGGCTTTTTCCGAATTTTCCATACTTTTTGGATGTTCCATAATCGCTGCTCCTTCCCGCTGAATCTTCGATTGAATCTTTCAATGCATGCTATTCATGATGGCAAATGCCGGGCCGTGTTGTCAACACCTTGGAACGCCCGCTTCGCTTCGGTCCGTCTCCCCAGCTTGCGCACAAAAAGAAAAAGGCCGTGAATATGCATTCACGGCTTCTTCCCCATCGCTTCGCACGATCCGAAGCGATGCAAAATCTTCAACCCCTGGGGATTATGTAGATTTTATTTAATTCCGTCTTTCAGGGCTTTGCCCGGTTTGAAAGCAGGAATCTTGCTTGCCGGGATTTCGATCTCTTCGCCGGTTTGCGGGTTGCGTCCTTTACGGGCGGAACGTTCGCGAATCTCGAAGTTTCCGAATCCGACGAGCTGTACTTTCTCGCCGTTTTGCAGAGCGGTCGCGATGGCTTCGAAAACGGAGTCAACCGCTTTGGTTGCTTCTTTCTTGCCAAGCTCCGATGCTTCTGCAACGTGGCTGATCAGGTCAGATTTGTTCATGCGTTTCACCTCCTGTTACAATCATACCCGGCACTCGTCCGAGTGCCCGCCAAAAGGCGTATTTGGTCTTTCCGATTACCTGCTAACCAAACGTAAAACGCGGTAGATAAGGCCGGAATTCTCAAACTGCCAGAACTTGCGTTCTGTAGGCAACATCCATATAGTAATACACCGGCCTTATAATTTCAAGCTTTTCATGGATGAAGCCATAGATGGGGACGCGTCCGATCCTGGGCGTTACCGCCAAAAATCGTCGTCTTCCCCGCTTTGCCGCTCCAACTGAAGGCGCACCGCCCGCTTCAGCGGATCTTCGGGCGTCGTGACGGAGACGTCCCCGCACACTTTCGCCTGGCAGGCCAGCCGGGTGCCTGTGTCGAGACTTCCGCCGAGCTTGCGGCGTTCGCCTTCGGCGGGCGGCAGAACGCCGTCCTGCGGCGACTCCAGCGTGACTTTGCACATGAGGCAGCCCATTTTGCCTTCGCAGCGCACGGGAATACGCACCCCGGCCGCACGCGCGGCGGTCAGCAGCGTCGTTCCCGCCTTGACGGTGACGCTTTTGCCGTCGGGACTAAACGATACGGTATGTCGATCTGTCGGCATCGGTTCGCCTCCTCTCGCAATCGCTGTCGATCATCGGGAGCCGGCGATCCGCTTCAAGCTATGCCGGTGTGCGCTTTCACGTATGCCACTGCTCCCAAGTTTCCTGCGAAATCATCTCCATCTCGGTCTTCGGTCCCCGGCCCATCAGCGCTTCGACAGCCGTTTTCGGGTCCAGGTCTTCGAACAGTACCCGGTACAACTGCTCCGCGATCGGCATTTGAACTTTGTACTTTTGCGAAATGAAATGGGCGGCTTCCGTCGTTCGGATGCCTTCCACGACCATGCCCATCGAGTCGAGCACTTCCTGCAGCGGCTTGCCCTGCCCGATCATGTAGCCGGCACGCCAGTTCCGGCTGTGCTTGCTCGTCGCCGTAACGACGAGATCGCCTACGCCGGCTAGACCGGAAAACGTCAACGGATTGGCGCCCATCTCGGTGCCGATCCGCGTGATCTCGGCCAGGCCGCGCGTCAGCAGCGCCGCTTTGGCGTTGTCTCCGTATTCGAGGCCGTCGGACATGCCCGCACCGAGCGCGATAATGTTCTTGAACGCCCCCGCAAGCTCGGCCCCGAGCACGTCCCGGTTCGTGTAGACACGGAAATAAGCGTTCATGAGCAGATTCTGCGCCCGCTGGGCTTCGCCTTCGTTGGCCGAAGCGACAACGATCGTCGTCGGACGCCGCCGGGCCACTTCTTCGGCGTGGCTCGGTCCGCAGATGACGCCGATCTTCGATTCTTCACAGCCGAGTTCTTCGGCGATGATCGTCGACATCCGCTTCAACGTGCCGGTCTCCATGCCTTTGGTCGCATGCACGCACAGCATGTCTTCGTGCCAGAACGGCTTGAGCGCACGCGCCACTTCGCGCATCGCTTTGGAAGGCGAAGCGATGATGACCGCCTCGGCTTCGCTTAATGCGTCTTGCATGTCGCTTGTTGCGCGAAGACCGTCCGGAAGCTTGACGCCCGGCAGAAACCGCGAGTTCTCGCGCGTCTCGTTAATCTCCTGCACATGCTCTTCGCTTCGCGCCCACAGTCTCACGTCATGGCCGTTATCGGCCAATACCATCGCCAGGGCCGTACCCCAGCTGCCGGCTACCAATACGCACACTTTTTTAGCCAAGGCTGTGCTCCTTCCCGCCGGACTTCGAGCCCAGCTTGTTCTCCGTTCCGTTTTTGAGCTTCACCAGGTTGCCCCGGTGGCGCCAGACGGCGAGAGCCCAAATGACGAGGCTGACGATCAACACCGGCATGCCGTAATCGTGCCAGCCCGCGGCGTCGTAGACGACGAGAAAGACCGGCGTCAGTGTGACGAACAGCAGCGAACCGAGCGAGACGTAGCGCGTCAGCACGATGACCACGATCGCAATAATGCCGGCAAACAGCGCCGGCAAAAAGCAGAGCGTCGCCAGCATGCCGATCGTCGTCGCGATCCCTTTGCCGCCTTTGAAATGGAAGTACAGCGGCCAGTTATGCCCGACGACCGCGGCAAGTCCGGCCAGTGCCGGCGTCCAGTCGTAGTCCGGCGCGATCCAGCGGCCGAGCCATACGGCGAGAATGCCTTTGCAAATATCGAGCACCAGCACGAGTATGGCCGGGCCTTTGCCGAGCACGCGCAGCGTGTTGGTCGCGCCCGCATTGCCGCTGCCGTGATTGCGGATATCGATTCCTTTGAGCAGTTTTGCAAATAATACGCTAAAGCTGACCGAGCCGAGTAAATAAGCGGCTGCGATTGCGATTACCGATTCTATCATTATTCGCTCTCCTTCGCGCAGCTGAACTTGTGCGTTCTCTAATGCTTGGCTTAATCTTTATCTTCCGATTTGCGTCGGGTAAAGATCCGGATCGGGGTGCCTTCGAAATCGAAAGCGGCCCGGATTTTGTTCTCCAGATAGCGTTCGTAAGAGAAGTGCATCAGCTCCGGCGCGTTGACGAACACGACGATCGTCGGAGGCTTGACCGCGACCTGGGTCGCGTAGTTGATCCGCATGCGGCGTCCTTTGTCCGTAGGCGGCGGATTGATCGCGACCGCATCGGAGATGACGTCGTTCAGCAGACCGGTCGCGATCCGGCGGGAATGCTGTTCGGCGGCGCGGTTTACGACCGGCAGCAGCTTTTGCACGCGTTGGCCGGTCAATGCGGACAGGAAAACGACCGGCGCATACGTCATGAACAGGAAATGATTGCGGATACTGTTCTCGAAATGCTGCATCGTTTTGTCGTCTTTTTCGACCACGTCCCATTTGTTGACGACGAATACCGAAGCTTTGCCCGCTTCGATCGCATAGCCGGCAATATGTTTGTCCTGCTCGATGATGCCTTCTTCGCCGTTGATGACGACGGCGACCACGTCCGCGCGTTCGATCGCCCGCATAGCGCGCATGACGCTGTATTTCTCAAGGTTTTCGTACACTTTGCCGCGTTTGCGCATGCCGGCGGTATCGATCAGCACGTACCGCTGACCGTCGCGCTCGAATTCGGTATCGATCGCGTCGCGCGTCGTGCCGGCCACGTCGCTGACGATAACGCGCTGCTCGCCGAGCAGGGCGTTCACGAGCGAAGATTTACCGACGTTCGGACGTCCGATCAACGCGACGCGAATCACGTCTTCGTCGTACTCTTCGTCTGTCGTATCCGGCAGTTTCTCCACGATAACGTCAAGCAGATCGCCTACGCCGCTGCCGTGCGCGCCCGATACGCCGATCGGATCGCCGAGGCCCAGATTGTAAAACTCGTACGTGTCGTCCATCCGGGTCATATTGTCGACTTTGTTGACCGCCAAAATGATCGGTTTTTTCGACCGGTACAGCATCTCCGCCACTTCCGAGTCCGACTGTGTCAGTCCCGCTTTGGCATCGCACATCAGGACGATCACGTCCGCTTCCTCGATCGCCAGCTCCGCTTGAGCCTTGATCGATTTCAGGATTTGCTCGTCGTTGAGCTCGATCCCTCCTGTGTCGATAATGCTGAACGACCTGCCGTTCCATTCGCCGACTCCATAAATCCGGTCGCGTGTGACGCCCGGTTTATCTTCGACGATGGACAGACGGTCGCCGATGATTCGATTGAAGATCGTCGATTTGCCCACGTTCGGGCGTCCTACGATCGCGACTACCGCTCTTGCCATTTGAACATTCCTCCTTGTCAGCCGCAGCTGAAATTTCCCGTTACACGACAAGAAACGGCCAAACCGATCCATTCGGATCGGCCCCCGTTTCCCGTCGGCATATTCGGCATATAAAGATTGGGATTACAGCCGTCGTTGCAGCCGATTCATCCTTATATTGCACAAACGGCGAACCCGCAGCGGGTCCGCCGTTTGCTCGTAGCTATGCTTGTGCTGCCATTATTCTTCCGATTGACCCAGTTTTTCTTTCAGGGCAGCCAGATCGAAACGTTCGCCGAGCGAAACGTTCATGCCTTGGTTGCTCAGGGAAACGTTAGGGTTGTCGATTTTATCGACGCGCGGGCCTTTATCGCGGCCTCTGCTCGATCCGGATCTTTCCGGTCTGTCAGATCTTTCCGGTCTCTCGCTGCGCGCTTCGCCAGCAGGAGCTTCTTCGGTTTCTTTGATGCTCAGGCTGATGCGTTTTTCGGAAGGGTTTACGTCCAGAACTTTCACTTGAACCGTTTGTCCTTCTTCCAGCACTTCCTGAGGCGTTCCGATGTGCTTATGCGAGATTTGCGAGATGTGAACCAGGCCTTCTACGCCAGGAGCGATTTCTACGAATGCGCCGAAAGGCACGAGACGTTTCACTTCGCCGCTGATGATTTCGCCTTGGCTGAACTTCTCGGAAGCCGTTTCCCAAGGACCCGGAGTTGCCGCTTTGATGCTCAGGCTGATTTTGCCTTTTTCCGGATCGACTTTGAGCACTTTGACTTTGACGCTCTCGCCTTCGGATACGGCATCGGAAGGTTTGGCTACGTGATGCCAAGCCATTTCGGATACGTGAACGAGTCCGTCCACGCCGCCTACGTCGACAAATGCGCCGAACTGCGTCAGACGTTGCACTTTGCCTTCGATGATTTGTCCTTCTTTGAGATCGGCCATCACTTTGTGCTTGTTGGCTTCGAACTCTTCTTCAAGCACGTCTTTGGCGGACAGGATTACTTTGTTGTTTTCGCGATCCAGTTCTTTGACGCGAACACGGATGGTGCGGCCTTTGTAATCGCTGAAGTCTTCGACGAAATGACGCTCAACCATCGAAGCCGGGATGAAAGCGCGAACGCCGCTTACGTCCGTCACGATTCCGCCTTTTACGACGTCCGTGATTTTAACTTCGAAGATCTCTTTGCTTGCGGATTTCGCGTCGAGTTCTTCCCATGCTTTTGCGCCTTGAATCGCTTTTTTCGACAGAACCATTTGCTCTTTGTTGTCGTTCAGGCTGACAACTTTGGCAACGACTTCTTGGCCGATTTCAGCGCCTTCTTCAAGCTCGCTTGTCGCGATTACGCCGTCGTATTTATAACCGATGCTGACGTACGCTTGGTCATCGTCCAATTTCACGATTGTACCGGTAACGGTGTCGCCTTTTTTGACGCTGACGACCTGCTCCAGCTGATCCTGCGTAGCCGTTTCTTCGTTTACTTCCTGGTTTACTGCTTCTTCATTTTGGTTTCTTGTTTCTTCCGACATGTTAAATACCCTCCTCGATTCAAAACCCTCATATTTAAACCCGCGGTGCGCAGAGTTCAAAACAAACTTCTTCGGCCGACGCCGTTCTAGCCCTGTCGGGTCAGCTGGCGTTCGGCCAGGCGCACGATCGCGTCCGACACCTCTTCGATGGTCATCCGCGTCGTATCGAGCACCGTCGCATCTTCCGCACATACGAGCGGCGACACTTCGCGATTGCGGTCGAGTTCGTCCCGGTCCGCAATCTCGCGTTCAAGCTGTTCAAGCGTAATGGATTCGCCGGATTCCGGCAGTTCCCGGAATCGGCGCCGGGCGCGTTCCTCGACGGTTGCGGTCATAAAAATCTTGACCTCCGCGTCGGGGAGCACGGTCGTTCCGATATCGCGTCCGTCCATCACGACGCCTTTGCGTAAAGCCATTTGCCGCTGGGCGGAAGACAATTCCGCCCGCAGCCCCTCGATTTGCGCATATCGGGAAACGGTACGGGTCACGGCGAGCGAACGAATATCGTCCGTCACGTCCTGCCCGGAAAGTCTCACGCGCTGGCCGTCTTCTCCCGGTATCAGCTCGATCTCGAGGGATTCCATACGTGCCAGAACCTCCTGCTCGTTCTCCGCTTCAATGCCGAGATTCAGCATATCCCATGTGACGGCCCGGTACATCGCACCGGTATCCACATAGACATAGGAGAGCGCTTTGGCCACCTTGCGCGCAACCGTGCTCTTTCCCGCTCCCGCAGGTCCGTCGATTGCGATGTTGATTCTGAACTCCCGTTCCCCGTTCAAGCTGGACAAAGGGGCACTCCTCCTCAAAACCGCCGCCCCGGTTAGTGGGCAGGCTTCTCAATCAATAAAAAAACAGGCTGTGCCTGCGACAATAAAATTATAGCATAAGGCACGCCAATTTGCAAAACGTCCGCACACGAAAAGAAAAAAAGCCGCGGCGCGCCGACAAACCGAACGTTCGGCGCGCCCCGTGCGTTAGCGGTTGCGGAAATCGAGCTGGCGCTCGAAACAGTACCGGATTACTTTTTGCCGCTCGGTGTCGGCGATACGCGTGAACCGAACGCTGACCGTGTTGCGCCCCGTGCCCGGTTCTTTGACGCGCAGCACTTCGCCGCCGAACGGAACGTGGTCGACGCTGCCGCTTTTGTAGGCCAGCAGGATCCAGCCGTCCACTTCCTGCTCCGTCTCGATCGGGTAAGCACCCGCATCGACGAATGACAGTCCGCCCCCGCTCAGGTCCGAAGTTACGGCGGTAAAATGGAACTGCGGCGCCTGCACGGCGATTTCGACTTTGGCCGGAACGCGCAGGTAATGTCTTCGCTGCACTTTGGAAATGTCTTCCGGCAGCGGCTTGCTGATCCGCATGAGCGGAATGGAATCGTCCTGATAGCCCAGCACGTGTGACGTGAAGTAATACTTCACTCCGTCTTCCGTCATATGATAGACCGACAGTTCTTCGCCCAGGCGAAGCCGGCTCATCCGTCCGGCACGAAGCGGGAGTTCGGTCAGCAGCGAATTCTCCTCGATTTCGGAAATTCTCGATCGGTGTTCGTTTTCGGGTTTGGCTTCCATGGATACGGGCTGCATGAACAGCATATCGTTGGTTTTCGGATACATTTTTTAATCGCCCGCCTTTGTACATACTCGTCAAGGCCCTGCTCTTCCGCTCGCGGTCAGAGCCTGCCTTCGGCTTCATCAGTATAGCATGCGGACATAGGCTTGTAAGCCCAATTCTCCAAAAAACAAAGGCAAAGCCCGGGGGTGCGGGCTTTGCCTTGGAGTGCGTTCGGGTATGCGGTTGGAAAACAGGGCCTTTCAGACCCGTGTCCCTCGGATTGGAACTCGTTGGATCAGCGTTCCGGGGGTCAGCGCTCCCTGGGTCAGCACTCCGTGGGTCAGGCTTCCTTTTTGTCGGAAACGGAGGCCGGCTTCGGCGCGCGCTTGGGCGAAGAGCCCGGCAGCGAGTCGTCCTTTTTCAGAAAGCGGAACGGGGAACGGTTGTTGGCTTTGCCGACTTTGTCCATGCCCCCGTACCACATCAGCACCATGAACGGCACGATGTACCAGATCCAGTAATGGCCGGACAGGTTCAGGATCATGTCGTAGATGCCGTGCCACACAAGCGGCATGAGCAGCGACAAAATCAGGAACTTTTTGCGCTGCGACGCGCCCGCGAATTTGGCGCGGCCCATATAGTATCCCATGACGACGCCGAACATCGCATGCCCGGACACCGGCAGCAGGCCGCGCAGCAGCAGCGCGCCGAACGAAGCTTTGAGCGTGAACGCGTACATGATATTCTCAAGCGTCGCGAATCCGAGCGATACGGCCACGGCGTACAAAATGCCGTCGTACGGTTCGTCGAACTCGGTATGGTTGTAGATGAAGTGAAACAGCACGAACCACTTGAACATCTCTTCCACGCCAGCCGAGATGCCGAAAGCGAACAGGTACGGATTATCGCCGAACGCCCGCAGCAGCCCCTGCTGGACGACCATGATCGGCAGCACGACCAAAAAGCCGAGCAAAAACATCCGAGCAACCATATGCAGCGGCTCGGCATCGTACTTGTCTTTTAGATAGAAATAAAACAACAAAGCGACTCCCGGCGTAATCGCCGCGACAAACACCGTCAACGCTAGCAAATTGTTCCCCTTTCCCGCCTCGTCCGCGACGAAATTCCGGATCTGTCCACGCCGTGCAAGCCGTACAAACGGAAACGGCCGCCCCGATCGCTCGGGACGGCGGCGTTTCTCCCGGGCGTCAAGCCCGGCGGTCGAAGTGCGTGCAGATCTGGGCGACCGCCCGTTCCGCCATCACGGTCTTGCCGTACTCCTGAAGAACGGCGGTTGTGACCGGCGACGAGCTGCCGAACTCGGCAAGCACGGCGATCAAAGGGTTGTGCAGCGAATCGTCAAGCTCCTCCGCCGAAAAATGCAGGAACCACGCATTCTTATAATGGTACAGCGATCCTGTTTCGGTTACCCGATCGCGCAGCACATGGGCCGCTTCGATCAGGGGCTCGATATCGTTGAAAGAGTAAACGATCGTATCGCTTGCCTCCATAGTCACTTCCATTTCGTAAACTTCATCCGGCATTTCCTCGTCTCCCGTGTCCGAATGAAGCGGATCGTACTTGCCTTTCGTCACGACGACGACCATGCCCTGCGCGGGAAGCGCAAACACTTCGACGGCCAGAGGGCCGGTTGCGTCGAAGCCTAGCTCGGTGTAAGCCTGATCCATCATTTCGGTGAACAGTTCGTGGACTCTCGGAATCTCCTGCCACATATCTTCCCGCTGAATGCCGCGTTCGTTGAGATCATCGGACGTAAGGAAGATACGAATTTTATCCTGGGCTAATCGTTCAATTTTCACGACAGGACCCTCCTTTAGGAGTCGATTTTTGGAAAGGGTCTTCCTTGCGCGTCGGCCGCGCCGAACGTTCGGCGTACCGGCTTCCTTGCTGGCCGGCTGCCACGAAGGGAATAGCTTCTCGAACGACAAATTGCACTCGGCCGACGCACGGAGCGGTTTATTCGATATTTATATATAACCACATATTTATGTTATCACTTCTTTTCGCCAAATGCACGTCCGGATATCAAAATTCATGAAAGGTTTCAGGTCGGTATGAAAAGGTTACAATCCCGTTACGTGCCGCAACTGCGCAGTCGATTATGCTAAGCTTTAAAAGTTACATAAGCTGTACCGAATAGCTATGAAACGCATGCGTCCGGCGGATGCCGGACTTCGCGCTCGAACGGCGGGCGACAGCCGGCAGGCCGGGCGCAGAGGCACCACAGAACATGCAAAGAAAGCGAGATGGATAACAGATGTGGAAAAAGACGGCCCTGTTCTGGCTGGCTGCGGGCCTCGTGCTCGGCGCCTGCGGGAACGCCGCCGAAGAGGCTGAACCGAACGGTTCCGCCCAGACGACGGAAACACAGACGACGGATGCCGGGAAGCCTGCGGAAAGCGCGCAGACGGCTCCGGCGCAGCAAACCCCCGACGCGGCCGAAGGCACGCAGACTCCGGATGCCGCGGCTCCCGAAGAGACCGCTCCGGCAGCGGGCACCGAAACAGACGCACCGGCAGGCAGCGGCGACGCAGCTCCGGGCACGGCAGCCGGCGAACAAACGGATACTCCGGACGCGGATAACGCGGCAGCTACCGAAAAAGTCGCGCTCGAGTACCATATGAACGCGAACTACGACATCGTGCCGAACGAAGGCAGCGGCGCTCCGAAGAAGATCGTGCTGCTGACGTTCGACGACGGTCCGAAAGAAGCCAAAATGATCAACAGCATGTTCGACACGCTCGACAAGCATAATGCCAAAGCGATCTTTTTCGTGAACGGCTACCGGGTCAAAGCGAATCCGGACCTGCTGAAGCTGATCGACGAACGCGGCGGCATCGTCGGCAACCACAGCTACGATCACATCATCCTGCGCAAGGAAAGCGATGCCGAAATTAAAAAGCAGCTGGAAGATACGCAGGCAATCGTCAAAAAAACGATCGGCAAATCGCCGACCTTCTTCCGCCCGCCGAACGGCGCAGGCAACGATTACACCGAAAAAGTGGCCAAAGACAACGGCATGCTGTCCATGACGTGGTCCGTCGGATCGCTTGACTGGGTCAACCAGGACGATTCGCAGGCGGTCATCGACAACGTGTTCGACCAGCTCCACTCCGGCAGCAACATCCTGATGCACGAACTGCCGTGGACGGTCGAAGCGCTCGACGAGCTGCTGACCAAGCTTGAAGCCAAAGGCTACAGCTTCGTCGATCCGCGCAGCATCGATACGACGAAACAGCCTTGATCGACTGCCGGCGGCGGATGATGGCTTTCCCCTGTGGGAAAGCTTTCCGCGGCCGGCATGCGCAGAGTTCATAAGACGGCACGGTTCACAAAAAGGCCATCCCCCGGGGGATGGCCTTTTTGGTGTGCGCGACAGCGACGCCCGCGGCTGTAATCTTCGCGGATGGCGTCAGCCCTGCAGCGGCGGCGCGCTGCGCAGCGTCAGCAGATGGGTCTCCGCCGGCGAACCGAGCCGCAGCGGAAAATGGCTGGTGCCGATGCCGCGGCTGATCCGCAGCCCGGTCGTGCCGCCGTCTTCGGATTCGATAAAGTGCGTGCCGTCGAGATACGTTTTGTAAAACGGCTTGGACGCGGCCGGTCCCACGAGCGGCAGGCTGATCTGCCCGCCGTGCGTATGTCCGGCGAACGCGTAGTTGGCCGACGTGCGCCGCAGCGCCACGACCCATTTGGGATCGTGCATCAGCACGAGCACGCAGTCTTCGCGGCGGATACGCGGATCGCCCCTCCACAGGCCCGCGGGTCCGAGATCGTCGATCCCCGCGAGCCAGATCGTGCTTCCGCCCCGGTGCAGCGGCACGTTCTTGCTGCCGAGCGGCTTGACGCCGGACGCTTCCAGCAGCGTGTCGAGATTTTCCATATTCGGCATGTAGGCTTCGTAGTCGTGATTGCCGTAGACGGCATAAGACGGTCCGATCTTGCGCAGCATCCGCATATTGGCGAGCGTGCGCTCTTCCGGCACGCCACGGTCGGTCAGGTCCCCGCCGATCCAGACGATGTCCGCTTTGCCTTCCAGAGCGGCCACTTCCGCCTCGGGCAGCAGCCGGCGATGGATATCGGAGATGAAATAGACGCGGTATCCGTCGAACGCGGCCGGCAGTCCCGGGATATGCACGTCTTCGTGCAGCACCCGAAACGCCATCGCTTCCTTGACCATATGCACGCCCAGACCGGCCGCGGCACCTGCCGCGGCGGCGAGCGCTTGTTTCCAACCCCATTTTATTGCCATGGCAATTTCACTCCTGTCATCTGGGTGCCCCACCATAGCAGCGTCCCGAGCAGTATCAAGAACAGCAATAACAGCGTTTCGTAGAACCATTTGGTCAGCCTGATCCGGCTTGACGGGTACATCACGCTGCGCGGAGGAAGTTCCGCGTCGGGATCTTCTTCCGCTTCCTGAGACGGCGCGGCGGGCGCCGGTGCGGCCCCCGCGTTTTTGATCCGCTCCGCTCTCGTCGGCGCGGCCTGGGCGGCAGGTTCGACGGACGGCGGCGGCTCGATCGATTCCGCGAGCGCCGCCCGATCGTCCAGGTCGGACAGCCGCATGACGGTCGTATCCGTCAGCTTCATATGATTGCTTTGCCATTCCTGCTTGAACGTCGGGCGCTTACGGCGCTTCTTCCTCGTACTCGGATGCCGATCCATGCGGCTTAAACGTTCGCTCATTGTTCCTTCTGTTCCCTCCGTTTGATCATGATGCCCGAGATAAAATCGATCAAGAAATGACAAACGATCGGCGCCCACAGCGTACCCGATTGCACGTAGATCCAACCGAGCCCGTAGCTGCTGGCAAACACCCATGCCGTCGGCAGCCAATGCTTCAAGTACCGGATATGGATCAGCGCGAACAGGATGCTGGTCCAGTAAGGACCCAGATGATACTGGATCGCTCCCCGGAACAACAGCTCTTCGCACACCGATACGACGGCCGCGATGACGAAAATATGCCACAGCGGACGTTTGCGAAACAGCATCGCGTTGATCCCGCCGTCGTCCAGGTCTTCTTCGCGGCCCCAAAGCGTCATCAGCAGATCGACCGCGAACAACGCGACCGCAAGGCCGGCTCCCCAGTACAGAAAGCGTAGGTCGCCCGGCAGCGTCAGCAGGTCCAGCGGATTGCGTCCCTGCAGCAGAATCCAGACCGTGCCGATCAGCAGCGTCAATCCCTGCGTCAGATAAAGATTGATCAAAAGCAGCCGGTCCGTTAATTGTACGGCTTTGCGCCGAATTTTGTTTCCTTTTTTATTTGTCATGGGTTTGGTTCCTTCGGGGACATGGACCCAAACCTGAGTTCCGCCCGCCCATATCCCGTTGTTACTGCTTTTCAAAAAGCGGAATGCTAATCAAATGATAACGAAAAGAGACTCTGTAATCAAGTTTTCCGCTTTCTTTTCATCGGTTTTAGCGGTACGGGAAGCGTATGTGACCGTTTATAAGATTGTTCGGAAAAGACGTACGCATTTCCTGCCAATTTATCGGATTGATCGGAAATAAGGCTTATTTTTTCGCTATCGTGGCAAAATATGCGTTTGTCGCTTTATTAAACCCGAATTTATTTTATGCGTTGACACTCTGTGTAACCTTGTGTTAAAGTATGAAAAATTCAACTTGAGCGAAACGCTTTGAAGGAGAACGGTGGGAGTACGCATATCAGAGAGCCGGTGGAAGGTGCGAACCGGTTATGCGTTCCCGTCCCGAGCGCTCCCGAGCGTCTGTCCGACCCCGCATGCCGCGGAGTAGGCGCAGCCGGTGTCACGCCGTTACCGTGAAGGGTCGGTTTCTCCGACCCGCTAAGGCCGAAGCCCGCAAGGGCCCGGCGAATTAGGGTGGCACCGCGAGACTCTCGTCCCTTTACCGCGCCAGCGGTATGAGGACGGGAGTCTTTTTTGCGGGAACGTTTTGGACGCGCCGCCTATTCGATTCAGGATTCCCCTCTGCTCCATCAACGCGTCTTTCCGTCATTGCAGCCAAGCAAGTTTCACCGATTCACCGGTTTTTCGGACGACCCGCAGCCGCGGCGCCGTTCTGGAACATATTTGACTTGCAGCGTACAGCGAACCGAATAAGGGAGGAAATAAGACGATGTTTAAAGTATTGGTATCCGACCCGATCAGCGATCTGGGCATTCAACAGCTGGTGGAAGCGGCCGACGTACAGGTGGACAAAAAAACGGGTCTGTCCGAGGCCGAACTGATCGAGATCATCGGCGATTACGACGCACTGCTCGTGCGCAGCCAGACCAAGGTGACCGAGGGCATCATGAAGGCGGGTTCCCGCCTCAAAGTAGTAGGCCGGGCGGGCGTGGGCGTCGATAATATCGACCTGCCTGCCGCTACCGGACGCGGCATCATCGTCATCAACGCGCCGGACGGCAACACGATCACGACGTGCGAGCACGCTTTTGCCATGATGATGGCTCTGGCGCGGCATATTCCGCAGGCGTACGCCAAAACGATCAGCGGCCAATGGGATCGCAAGTTCCTCGGCGTCGAACTGCGCAACAAAAAGCTCGGCGTGCTCGGCATGGGCCGGATCGGCAGCGAAGTGGCCAAGCGCGCCAAAGCGTTCGGCATGGACATTCTCGGATACGATCCGTTCCTGACCGAAGAGCGCGCGGAGAAGCTCGGCGTGAAGCTGTCCAGCGTCGACGATATCGTCAAAAACGCCGACTTCATCACGGTGCATACGCCGCTGACGCCGGAAACGAAGCACATGATCTCCACCGCCCAGTTCGCCGTCATGAAAAAAGGCATGCGCATCATCAACTGTGCCCGCGGCGGAGTCGTGGACGAAGCCGCTCTCGTGGCAGCGCTCGACGAAGGCATCGTGGCGGGAGCCGCGTTCGACGTGTTCGAACACGAGCCGCCGGCGCCGGACCACCCGTTCCTGCACAATCCGAAAGTCATCGTGACGCCTCACCTGGGCGCGTCGACCGTCGAAGCGCAGGAAAACGTGGCGATCGACGTCTCCGAGCAGGTGCTGCACATTTTGCGCGACGAGCCGTTCAAGAACGCCGTGAACATGCCTCCGGTCGCAAGCAGCGTCATGAACAAACTTCAGCCTTACTTCTCTCTAGGCGAAAAGCTCGGCAGCTTCGCTTCGCAGCTGACAGCCGAACCGGTCAAATCGATCGTGATCGAATACGCCGGCGAACTGTCGGAAGTCGATACGCAGCCGCTGACCCGTTATATCGTCAAAGGCGTGCTGTCGCGCCACCTGGGCAGCGAAGTCAATATCGTCAACTCGCTGCACCTGACCAAGATCCGCGACCTGAACGTGCAGGTGAGCAGCTCGTCCGCCACCAAAGGCTTCACGAACCTGATCACGGTCACGCTCGTCGAGCAGACCAACGCGGAACGTTCCGTCGCGGGCACGCTGCTGTACGGCTACGGCGAACGGATCGTGCAGGTCAACGAATTCCCGATCGACTCGGCGCCGGACAACCATCAGATCCTGATCTCGCACAATGACCAACCGGGCATCATCGGCAACGTCGGTACGCTGCTCGGCCGCAACGAAGTCAATATCGCGACGATGCAGGTCGGACGCAAAGTGGTCGGCGGCGAAGCGGTCATGCTGCTGAGCGTCGACAAAGAAGTGCCGAAGAACGTGCTGACCGAACTCGTCGGTCTGGAAGCGATCAACTCGGCTCAGGAGATCTCCCTCTAACGTTCCGCGGCCGACGACGCTTTCCCTGCGCTCCCGAACGGAAGGCAGGCTTGAAGCGTCGGACGGAATATCTTTTGAACGAACACTTGTCAGTTAAAAAAAACAGCCCCTGCCGAATCCGGCGGGGGCTGCTTTTCGGTTTGAAATGTTCTGGCTTGCGCCTGGACGAACGCTCAGTCTTCCTCTTCTTCCCAACCGCGCGTGCGCTCGATCGCGTTTTGCCAGCGTCTGTAGATGCTTTCCCGCTTTTTCGCGTCCATCCTCGGACGAAAATGGGCACCGGGCGGATTGAACGAGCGGAACTGGCTGCGCTCCCAGATGCCGCACTGCAAACCGGCGAGCATCGCGGCGCCGAGCGCCGTCGTCTCCGACTGCTCGGTGCGGACGACTTCCAGCCCCAGCACGTCGGCCTGGTACTGCATCAGAATGTTGTTGCGGACCGCCCCGCCGTCGACGCGCAGTTCGCGCAGCGGAATGCCCGAGTCTTTTTCCATCGCCTGGGTCACGTCCCGCGTCTGAAGCGCAAGCGACTCCAGCGTCGCCCGGGCGATATGCCCCGGACGCGTCCCCCGCGTCAACCCGAAGATCGCGCCGCGCGCGTACATGTCCCAGTACGGGGCACCCAGCCCGGTAAACGCCGGCACGATCACGACGCCGCCCGAGTCCGGCACACCGGCCGCCAGCGTTTCGGACTCCGCCGGATCTTCGATCAGGTTCAGCCCGTCGCGCAGCCATTCCACGGCCGCTCCGGCCACGAACACGCTGCCTTCGAGCGCGTAATGCAGTTCGTCTCTCCAGCCCCATGCGATGGTCGATAACAGGCCGTGCGTCGATTCCACCCGCTCGCTGCCCGTGTTGAGCAGAATGAAGCAGCCGGTTCCGTACGTGTTTTTGGCATGTCCGGCTTCCACGCACGCATGCCCGAACAGGGCGGCCTGCTGATCGCCGAGCACGGAAGCGATCGGAATTTCGGCGCCCCCGAACCATTGAGGCAGCGTCACGCCGAAGTCCGCCCCGGACATCAGCACCTGCGGCAGCATTGAAACGGGAATGTTCAGTTCCTGCAGCAGACGCTGATCCCAATCGAGGCGGCCGATATCGAACAGCATCGTGCGCGACGCATTCGTCACGTCCGTCACATGCGATTTTCCGCCGGTCAATTTCCAGATCAGCCACGTATCGACCGTGCCGGCCAGCAGTTCCCCCGCTTCCGCCCGCTGCCTCGCTCCCGGGATATGGTCGAGCATCCAGGCGATCTTCGTCGCCGAAAAATACGCGTCGACCACAAGTCCGGTCGTCTGCCGGATATAGTGTTCCAGACCGCGCTTTTTGAGTTCTTCGCACAGGGGCGCCGTCCGGCGATCCTGCCAGACGATAGCCGGGCCGATCGGACGGCCGCTTGCGCGTTCCCAGACGAGCGTCGTCTCGCGCTGATTCGTGATGCCGATCGCCGCAATATGCTTCGCTTCGACGCCGGACACGGCAATCGCTTCGCGCGCCGCTTCCAGCTGGCTGTCCCAGATCGCTTCCGGATCGTGTTCAACCTGTCCCGGTACCGGGAAATGCTGCTCGAACGTCCGCTGCCCGGAAGCGATCGGACGCGCTTCCCCATCGAACAAGATCGCCCGGGAACTCGTCGTCCCCTGATCCAACGCCAAAATATAGGTGCCGCTCATCGTGGCTCCTCCTTTCAATCGCTTTCCCTTTTTTGATTGAAGAATAACGTGCCGGAGACTCCGGACACGTTAGGGTTCATACCTTTTTGCGCCTCTTGTCGGGAACGAAAATCAACCACTTTTGCCGTTTTTCGGCAGGATGACGCGAAATTTGGTGCCTTCGCCGAGAACGCTTTCGACCTGAATGCTTCCTCCGTGCGCGTCCACGATGTTTTTGACGATCGCAAGGCCAAGCCCTGTCCCGCCGGAAGAAGCTCTCGTCCGCGCTTTGTCGGCTTTGTAGAACCGGTCGAAAATGTACGGCACGTCTTCGGCCGGAATGCCGTGTCCTTCGTCCGCCACGTAGATCGTCATCGCTTCCCGATCGGCGAGCGTCGGCTTGACCGCAATCAGCACGCCGCGCCCGGACGGCGTATGCCGGAACGCGTTATCGAGCAGATTGGTCACGACCTGCTCCAACCGGTCTTCGTCGGCCTGTTCGAGCACCAGCTCGCCTTCGGCCCGTTCCAGCCGGAAATCCAGCTCGCCTTCTTTGGCGCGCACGGCAAACTTCCGGTATACCCGTTCGACGAGTTCGCCGATCTCGACGCGGGTTCGCGTCATATCGGTATGCCCGGCTTCCATCCGCGCCAGATCCAGCAGGTCTTTGACCAACCGTCCCATTCGCAGCGATTCGTCATGGATGACGTGCAGCAGTTCGCTCTGCTCTTCCGGCGAGTCGGCGAAGCCGTCGAGCAGCGCTTCGCTGTATCCCTGCATCATGGACAGCGGCGTACGAATTTCGTGCGACACGTTCGCGACGAAATCTTTGCGCATTTTCTCCATGTTGACGGCCTGGGTCACGTCGCGCAGAACGGCCACGACGCCGCGCACTTCGTTGTCCAGAAACAGCGGCGCCATGTTGACGGCCCAGACGCTCTGGCGAACGAGCACGTTGGCGCTGCGGTCTTCAAGCGTCTTGCGCACCTGCTCGAACAGCGGATACAGCGGTTCGGGAATCGTGGAGCGTACTGCCTCGGACGATTCCGTCTGGTCGTCGCGCCAACTGATCGCTTTCCAGTCTTCCAGCAGGCGGTCGCCGGCCGGATTGGTCAACTGCACCGTACCTTCGCGGTCGAACGTCATCACGACGTCGCTCATGCTGCGCAGTACGCCGGCCAACTGTTCTTTTTCGATATTCAGGTCGCGAATATTCTCCTCGAGCCGGGCCGCCATCAGGTTGAACGTGCTGGCCAGCTCCCCGATCTCGTCGTGGGCGTCCAGATGCACGCGCGTGCCGTAATCGCCCTGACGGATCGAATCCGCCGCGTCGATCAGCTGGCGCATCGGCTGCGTGATCTTTTTGAGCAGGAACAACGCAAAGACGGTCGTCATGGAAAAGCCGATCACGCCCACGTAGATGAGCATCCGCTTGACGGCCGCCGAGTTGGCGAAGGCGATATCGACGTAAGGCAGCAGGAAAAAGCCCAGAGTCAGCAGCACGCACGCGACGAGCGCAATGATCGTCAGCCACAGCTTGCCAACCAGCGTCTGCCACAGTTTGCCGACTCTTTCTCTCCACCCGATCATCTTACTTCGGAACCTCGAGTTTGTAGCCGACGCCCCAGACGGTCGTAATCATGGAAGCCGAATCGGGCGACACTTTGTTCAGCTTTTCGCGCAGCCGTTTGACGTGGGTATCGACCGTGCGCAGATCGCCGAAAAATTCGTAGTTCCACACGTCCTTGAGCAGCTCTTCCCGGGAGAAGACCTTGTCCGGCGACACGGCCAGATAATGCAGCAGTTCGTACTCTTTGGGAGTCAGTCCCACTTCGTGCCCCCCGGCCAGCACGCGGTGCGCATCGTGCTCGATCGTCAGGTGCGGGAATACGATGTTGTTGCTCGTTCCGCTTTCTTTGGTCAGATAGGCGGTCGCCGAAGAACGGCGCAGAATCGCTTTGACCCGGTAAATCACTTCGCGCGGGCTGAACGGCTTGACGACGTAATCGTCGGCGCCGACTTCGAAGCCCTGCACCCGGTTGACTTCCTCGCCTTTGGCGGTGAGCATCAGCACGGGCGTCGATTTGACCTGGCGCAGGCGCGCGCACACTTCCACGCCGTCGATGCCGGGCAGCATGACGTCGAGAATAACGAGCGTGTAATCGCCTTCCGTCGCTTTTTGCAGAGCGCTCTCGCCGTCCTCCGCTTCTTCGATCTCATAGCCTTCTTTTTCCAAATACATGCGAAGCAAACGCCGGATTCTTTCTTCGTCGTCCACTACGAGAATTCGCTCTTTTTGATCAGCCACGATGCAACAATCCTTTCGTCAACGGTATGCGCGGAAATGTTACTTGTCCGGCGTTTCTCTCTCGTGCGTAATTTCCGAAAGCTGCTTCAGCTCGTTGATTTCGTTTGCCGTCAGCGGGCGATGCAGGCCGCGCTTGAGGTTTTGCAAAAACAGGTTGCCCATCGAGATCCGCTTGAGCCGTTTGACCGGGTGCGAGATCGCGTCGAACATCCGCCGAACCTGACGGTTCTTGCCTTCATAGATCGTGATGCGGATCGTCGCCTGCTTTTTCTGCTGGTCCACGTCGTAATATTCAAGCTGCGCCGGAGCGGTCATGCCGTCTTCCAGCTGAATGCCCCGTCTCAGTTTCTCGAGCGAATCGCCGTGCGGAATGCCTTCTACCGTAGCCAGGTAGGTCTTCGGCACGTGATGGCTCGGGTGCGTCAGCTTCTGGGCCAGATCGCCGTCGTTCGTCAGCAGCAGCAGCCCTTCCGAGTCGTAGTCCAGACGGCCTACCGGATAGACGCGTTCCTTGATCCCTTTGATGTAATCGGTTACGACCTTGCGGCCTTCGGGATCGGTCGCGCTCGTAATGACGCCTTTGGGCTTGTTGAACATCAAATACAGCTTCTGCTGCGCTTTGATCGCCCGGCCGCTGACCGTGATCTCGTCGACGTTCGGGTCGGCTTTTGTGCCAAGCGTCGTTACGATTTCGCCGTTCACCTCGACTTTGCCCGCCAGGATGAGTTCCTCGCATTTTCGTCTCGAAGCCACGCCCGCCTGGGCCAAAATTTTCTGTAATCGTTCCATAGTCATCCAGTCACCTCATCTTTCATCATACCTATAGAGTTCAGAAACCACAAGTTCAACCGTGCGTTTTTGCGGCGCTTGTCCGCCTTGCAAAGACACTGCTGCCTCGGAAAACCGGATTGCGAGAACGGGCGCGGCAGACAGCGAAAACAGGGCCCTTTCCCTGATGCGGGAAGGGCCCAAGACAACGTCGCGGCAGGCGGCCGTTACCCGCCTTCTTCTTCCGGCTCCCGCTCCGAACCGTCCGCCCACAGCAGGCCAGGCGGTTCTTCTTGTTCGGCTTCGGCCTGCGCCGATCCGGCGGGACCGCCGAACAGCAGCCGTTCTTCGTCTTCCGAAGCAATCATCGCTTCGAACGCCGAAGCGTCCGGCAGTTCTTCCAGTCCGCCGAGCCCGAAGTGGTCGAGGAAACCTTTGGTCGTCCCGTACAGGATCGGACGTCCGATCGCATCGGCTCGCCCGGTCTCGACGATCAAATTTTTGTTCGTCAGCGTATGGATCGCCCGTTCGGACTTGACCCCGCGGATCTCTTCGATCTCGATCCGCGTGATCGGCTGACGGTAAGCGACGATCGCCAGCGTCTCCAGCGCCGCCTGCGACAGCGTCGCGCGCGACGGCGAATAAGCCAGCCGTTCGAAATATTCCGAATGTTCCGGCAGCGTCGCCAGATGGTACGCGCCGGCAAGCTTCGTCACCCGCACGCCCCGCCCCGCCTTGCGCAGATCGCGCTGGAGACTCTCGACCGCTTTTTGGGCTTCGCCCGGTTTGTTCTCCGTGATCTCGGCTATCTGCCGCACGGTCAAGCCTTCATCCCCCGCCAAAAACAGGAGGCCTTCAATAATCGACTTCAACGTCTGCAAATCCATTTGACGCCGTTTCCCCTCTCCACTCCATTACGATGTCGTCGAACAGCCGATCCTGATAGCAGCTCACCTGCTTCATCTTCATCAGTTCGAGTACGGCGAGGAACGTCACGACGATCTCCTGTCTGTACATCCGTTCGTTCAACACGCTCGAAAACAAGATTCTGCCACCCGGTCCCGCTCCGCGAAGCGCCCCTTCCAATTCCCGCATCCGATCCCGGACCGAAATCTCGTCGCGGCGGATACGGGCAACCGTCGGTTTGCGATCGGCCCGCTGCAGGGCGCGCTGCAGCGCCGATACGAGATCGGACATATGCAGCCCTTCCAGCGGATTGTCGTCTTCCGCGGGCAGGAACGGAGCCAGATCGTCGGGCTCGCGAATATAGATGCGGCCCCGCTCGTGCTCTTTCTCGTGCAGCAGACCCGCAATGCTCTTATACTTCCGATATTCGGTCAACCGGCGAATCAGGTCTTCCCTCGGATCGGATTCTTCCTCTTCGTAGAAATCGTATTCGTCCATATCCATCACCGGAGGTTTGGGAAGCAGCAGTTTGCTCTTGATCGCGAGCAGCGTTGCCGCCATCACGAGGAATTCGCTCGTCACTTCCAGCTCCAGCTCCTGCATGCTGCGCAGGTAGCCCATATACTGTTCCGTGATCATGCTGATGGAGATCTGTTGAATATCGATCTCCGACTTGTCGATCAGATGCAGCAGCAGGTCGAGCGGACCTTCGAACGATTCCAGTTTGTAAAGTACAGTCAAGCCGTTTCCCCTCCGCCTGTATTGCGAACGGTCAGCCTTTGAACTGACGGCTCAGGCTGGCCATTTCAAGCGCCGCAAGCGCCGAATCCCAGCCTTTGTTGCCGGCTTTCGTACCCGCACGCTCGATCGCCTGTTCGATATTTTCGGTGGTGACGAGGCCGAAGATCGTCGGAACGCCCGTTTTCAAATTGATCGCGGACACGCCTTTCGCCACTTCGTTGCAGACATAATCGTAATGCGTCGTCGATCCGCGGATTACCGTACCGAGCGTAATGATCGCGTCGTACTTGCCGCTCTCCGCCATTTTTTGCGCGATGAGCGGAATCTCGAACGCGCCCGGAACCCAGGCCACGTCCACGTCGTCGTCTTCCGCGCCGTGGCGCTTCAACGCGTCGAGCGCGCCCGACAGCAGCTTCGCCGTAATGAACTCGTTGAATCTGCCGACGACGATCCCGAATTTGTATCCCTGCGAAACCAAGTGTCCTTCATATACGTTTGCCATTTGTCATCAACCATCCTTTGTCTATTGTATACCAGATTGACCGGTTTGTAGCCTTCGTTTTACAAATTTCCTCATTAATCGTGCCGCAATCACGCCGTCATCCCGCTTCGGCCGCGAAGCCGGGCTTGCGCGAAACGTCCGGTCTTTACAGTCTTGCCCCGTTCTCCGGCGGGCTCGGCGTCTCGTTCTGCTCCAGCGCTTCAAGCTCGCCGGGCGCCGTGTGCCCGCCCGGGCCGTTCAGGCCGAAGTTGGTCAAATGGCCCAATTTGCTTTGCTTCGTATGCAGGTAGCCGGCATTGTCGGCGTTCTCCTCCATCTGGATCGGTACTCTCTCCACGATGCCGAGCCCGTGTCCCTGCAGCCCTTTGATCTTGCGCGGATTGTTCGTCAGCAGGCGAATGCGCTTGACGCCGAGATCGCTCAGGATCTGGGCGCCGATGCCGTATTCGCGCAGGTCGGCCGCGAAGCCGAGCGCGCGGTTCGCGTCGACCGTATCCAGTCCTTCTTCCTGCAGCTTGTACGCTTTGAGCTTGTTGATCAATCCGATGCCGCGGCCTTCCTGGCGCATGTACAGCAGCACGCCGGAGCCTTCGGCTTCGATCCGGCGCATCGCGGCGTCGAACTGCGGTCCGCAGTCGCAGCGCTGCGAATGGAACACGTCGCCGGTCAGACATTCGGAATGCACGCGGACGAGCACCGGGGAATCCGGATCGATCTGCCCTTTGACGAGCGCGATATGTTCCTTGTCGTCGATCTTGTTGCTGTAGGCGACGGCGCGGAATTCGCCGAACTCCGTCGGCAGCTTGACTTCCACTTCGCGCCGGACCAACTGCTCGCGTTCGCTGCGGTACTGGATCAGATCTTTGATACTGATCAGCTTCATATTCCATTTCTTCGCCAGATCGACCAGGTCCGGCAGCCGGGCCATCGTCCCGTCTTCCTTGATCACTTCGCAGATGACGCCCGCCGGCTCCGCCCCGCTCAAGCGGGCCAGATCGACCGCCGCTTCCGTATGGCCGGCCCGCCGCAGCACGCCGCCGTCTTTGGCGATCAGCGGGAACATATGCCCCGGACGCCGGAAATCGTCGGCCGTCGTCTCAAGCCGCGCGATTGCCCGGGCCGTCACGGCGCGCTCATGCGCCGAAATGCCGGTCGTCGTCTCCATATGGTCGACCGACACCGTGAACGCCGTCCCGTGAAAGTCCGTGTTGCGCGTCGTCATCGGATCGAGTTCCAGCAGCACCGCGCGTTCGCGTGTAATCGGCAGGCACACAAGGCCGCGCCCTTCGGTAATCATGAAGTTGATGACTTCCGGCGTTACCCGGTCGGCCAGCGCGATAAAATCGCCTTCGTTCTCGCGGTCTTCGTCATCGACGACCAGCACGATTTTGCCGGATTTCAGATCCGCCAGCGCGTCGTCGATCTCGTCGAAAGCAAATCGTTCGTCCATGTTGTCTCCTCCTCCGTCTTTCGTTCAAGCTCTCGGCCGTGCAGGGTGTTCAGGAGTATCCGTGCCGCGACAGGAAGCTTTCGTCGATTGCGGAGAACGTCTTCGCTCCCGCTTTCTCTTTTTGCCCGAAGCCGAGCAGATGTTCAACGTATTTGCCCAAAATATCGCATTCGACGTTAACGGAACTGCCTGCCTTTTTGCGGCTCAGCGACGTCTCGCCCAGCGTGTGCGGGATGATCGAGACGCCGAAATATCCGTCCTCCGCATGGATTACGGTCAGGCTGATGCCGTCGATCGCGATCGAGCCTTTGCCGATGACGTAGCGCATCAGATGCGGATCGTCCGCTTTCAGCGTGAACACGACGGCATTCTGGTCCTGCTCGACCGACACGATCGAAGCGGTTCCGTCGACATGCCCCTGCACGATATGTCCGCCGAAGCGTCCGTTGGCCGCCAGTGCCCGCTCCAGATTGACCGGGCTGCCGCTGCCGAGCGTGCTCAGATTGCTGCTGCGGTACGTCTGCGGCATCACATCGACGGTGAACGAATCTTTGCCGTAGCTCGTGACGGTCAGGCAGACGCCGTTCACGGCGATACTGTCTCCGATCGCGACGTGCTCCAGCACTTTTTTGGCGCCGAGAGTCAATACCATCGCTTCTCCGCGCCGCTCGGCGCGCCGCAGGCTGCCTACTTCTTCGATCAGTCCGGTAAACATGCGCAGATCCTCCTTGACTTCTCTTTTTCCGCTTGAATCTTCTTGAATCTTCTACATCTTCATACCGCTCCAGAGCGCTCTTTTTCGGTACATGCCGCTATCACACATGCAAAAAGCCCCGCACCCGGCAAAAAGATCCGGGGACGGGGCTTGGGATTGAAAATCGAAAGATCCTGCATTTGCCGAAAATTCGGTACGCAAACAAACAGGGTGCGCCCAAACAGGCTTCATCCTGCCGTTTGCATTCGCCCGAATTCCAAACGCGGCAGCCCGCATGCGCAGACCACGAACCAACGGGCGCCTGCGACAAAAAAGTCGGATCGGCCCGTTCGGTTCATGCGCGAACATGAAGTGCCGCGTTTCCATGCCGGATTCGAGAATCGCCGGGCTGCGCCCGTCGTTCCCGAACCGTATGCAAGGCAAATACGACGGTTCGTTTTCTCTTTCTCCCATCCAGACTGTAACTGTCGGTCCCGGAATCGCACCAGGTCAACCGGGCCGCTGCGTCACACAAACGGCTCGGGTCACGGACTTCGGCCGGCGATCCCTAAGAATCGCGCGCCGTCACCGCCGGTGGGGAATTTCGCCCCGCCCCGAAAGAGTATATGCGTACCCGGCAACTGACCGGAATACGGTATTGGTTATGATGGTAGCATGGCGGGAAAAGAAATGCAAATTACGCCAAAAAAAGCTTATCGGCCGCGGCCTGACAAGCTTTTGGAGTCCTGCGATAGGCGCGATGTTGGAAAATCGGCACGCTACCGTCTCGATTTGGAATTCGGTTTGGACTTGGCGTTCGATTTGGCATTTCCTTTCGAACCGGCATACGGTCTTGCGTTCGGAAGCGCTTTGGGATCGGGCTTGCGTTTGTGCTTTTTGCCCGAATACCAAAATCCCCACGCGCAGATGACCAGGATCAGAAACGGATACATGGCCGTGCCGTTGGGCCAGGGCAAAACGAGCAGCATCAATAAAATAAGGACGAAAAATATGGCGTAGCCGACTTGGAAAAAGCGGTGCATATCAAAAACTCCTTTTCGATTATCGTTCGCGGCAGCGAAAATTCAAGTGCTTTAACTATACACCATGCTCAGCGAAAACGGTTAATTTTGAGGAGAAGCGGCTTTTTTATTGGAAAAACGTCTTCTACATCTGCGTCTGTAAGTCCAAGTAAAAGCGAACGACAAAAAACAGCGATCAAAAGGCCTAAGCCTCCGATCGCTGTTGGGTTTGTTCATTTACTTTTCCGTGACGATACTATTCCGTTACGACTTTGACTTCTTTCATCTTGTCGCCCGGTTTAACGGCATCGATCAATTCCATGCCTTTGGTTACTTTGCCGAAAACGGTGTGTACGCCGTCGAGGTGCGGCTGTGGGCCGTAGCAGACGAAGAACTGGCTTCCGCCGGTGTTCTTGCCCGCATGCGCCATCGACAGAACGCCTTTGGCATGCTTCGTTACGTTCGTCGAAGTCTCGCAGTCGATCTGCCAGCCCGGGCCGCCTGTGCCGGTGCCGTTCGGGCAGCCGCCCTGAGCGACGAAGCCCGGAATGACGCGGTGGAAAGACAGGCCGTTATAAAAACCGGAGTTTGCCAGTTTCTCGAAGTTTGCTACTGTGTTCGGTGCTTCTTCCGGCAAAAATTCGATCTCGACGTTGCCGCCGTTTTCAAGCTCGATATATCCTTTTTTCATCATGGTCATCTCCCTTAATTTTCTGTAGAGGTCTGTATCATCCGGCCGAACTCCGCCTCGCAAGGCGCCTCGGCAACCTTAACCAGTGTACCCGAAAAAAGCGGACAAAGCAAAACCCGAAACGCGGTCTAACCAAAAAAGGGGAACGTACGCTGCTTAAAAAGCAATGTAAAGGGACCAAAAACGGAATTTGCTCGGCCACGCTGCTTTTTTGTCAATGTAAACGCCGGATTTGCCGCTTGCTTCCGTACCCGCAGCCCGATTCGCCGATCTGACGCAAAGCGCAAAAATCGCGAATCAATCTCGCCTGTCTGCTTCAACGGCCGCCGAACCGACCGAAAAGAGGCAGCGCAAGCTGCCCCTCCCCGTTATCTTCCCGTTATTGCTTGCGCTTTATTTGACCTGCGCGCCCTGTTTCTCCAGACGCGCCGGAATGACGTCGTTGCCGGTGATGTTGTCAAGGCTCTCGCGGCGGACGACGAGGTCGCTCGCGCCGTTCTTGACGAAGACGACGGCCGGACGGCGGATGCGGTTGTAGTTGCTCGCCATCGCGTAGTTGTACGCGCCGGTGCAGGCTACCGCCAGCAGGTCGCCGGTATTCGGCTTCGGCAGTTCGACGTCCCAGATCAGCATGTCGCCGCTCTCGCAGCATTTGCCGGCGATCGAGACGGTCTCTTCGTTGGCGTCGCCGGCCCGGTTGGCGAGCATCGCTTCGTACTTGGATTCGTACAGCGCCGGACGCGGGTTGTCGGTCATGCCGCCGTCGACGGCAACGTATTTGCGTACGCCCGGGATGTCTTTGCTCGTGCCTACCGTGTACAGCGTCGTGCCGGCGTCGCCGACGATGCTGCGGCCCGGCTCGACCCAGATTTCGGGCAGCTGCGCGGCAATGCCTTCGAAGTGCTTTTTCACGCCGTCGGTGATCGCTTTGACATATTCGGCCACGGCCAGCGGCGTATCGCCTTCCGTATAGCGGATACCGAAGCCGCCGCCCAGGTTAACGACCTTGAACTCGACGTTCAGCTGCTCTTTGACGCTGCGGGCAAAGCCGGCGACGCGCTCGACCGCCATCTCGAAACCGTCGGTCTCGAAAATTTGCGAGCCGATATGCGAGTGCAGGCCGAGCAGTTCCAGGTTCGGAAGCTGCGCCGCCGTGCGGACCGCTTCGATCGCCGTACCGTTCTGGATATCGAAGCCGAACTTCGAATCGGTCTGGCCGGTCGAAATGTATTCGTGCGTGTGCGCTTCGACGCCCGGCGTTACGCGCAGCAGTACGTTCACTTTCTCGCCGCGGTCGGACGCGATCGCCTGCAGCATTTGCAGTTCGATAAAGTTGTCCGCCACGAAGCAGCCGATCTTGGCGTCCAGCGCCATTTCGATTTCGTCCGGCGTCTTGTTGTTGCCGTGGAAATGGATACGGTGCGCCGGGAAGCCGGCTTTGAGCGCGGTGTACAGTTCGCCGTCGGACACGACGTCGAGCGACATCCCTTCTTCGTCCGCGATGCGGCACATGGCGAGCGTGCTGAACGCTTTGCTCGCGTAGGCAACCTGGAACGTCAGGCCGGAAGCTTCGAACGCCTGGCGGTATTCGCGCGCGCGGCGGCGGATCAGTTCTTCGTCCATAATGTACAGAGGCGTGCCGTACGTCTGCTTCAATTCGACGACGTCGCAGCCCCCGATTTCCAAATGCCCTGCGGCATTGATCTTGCTACTTCCGTGCAGATACATGTCAATTCCTCCGATGTGTTCCGGCCCGGCCGCTCCAGCGTTAACGAAAGAGGGCCCGCCCCGGGATTTGTACCCAGTATAGCAGACCCTCGAATACGCGCTGAATGGACTAAAGCGCAGGAGATTTGTGTTTTTGTCACCTGACGGGCGACGTTACATATTCGGAATGATGGCCAGTACGAGGCCGAGGAACTTTTCCTTGACCAGATCGGCGGTTTCCATCACTTCGTCATGCGACAGCGGCTGGTCCAAAATGCCGGCGGCCATGTTCGTGATGCAGGAAATGCCCAGCACTTCGAGGCCCGCGTGGCGCGCCACGATCGTCTCGGATACGGTGGACATGCCGACCGCGTCCGCGCCGAGCGTACGCAGCATGCGGATCTCGGCCGGCGTCTCGTAGGAAGGTCCGAGCAGGCCGGCGTATACGCCTTCCTTGAACGTGAAGCCCTGCTTGTCTGCGGCGTCGTGGGCGGCGGCGCGCAGTCTGCGGCTGTACGCTTCGGACATGTCCGGGAAGCGGACGCCGAGCGCCGAATCGTTCGGTCCGATCAGCGGGCTTTTGCCGGTCAGGTTGAGATGGTCCGACAGCAGCATGAGGTCGCCCGGCGTGAACGACGTGTTCACCCCGCCGGCCGCGTTCGTGACGAGCAGGCCGGTGACGCCGAGATTTTTCATGACGCGGACAGGGAACGCCGTCACTTCCGGGCCATAGCCTTCATACATATGGAAGCGGCCTTTCATCATGATGACCGGACGGCCCTGAATCGTGCCGAGCAGCAGTTCGCCTTCGTGGCCTTCGACCGTCGAGACGGGAAAATGCGGGATGTCTTCGTAAGGAATCGAGACGGGATTTTCGATCAGGTTGGCGAGAATGCCGAGACCCGACCCGAGAATCAGCCCGATTTCCGGCTGCAGTTCCGTCTTGGAGCGGATGTAATCCGCCGCTTCCTGAATGCTTGCTGCATGGGTAGTCAAAGTTGTCATAAAGTGCACGCTCCGTTTGATTCATATTTGAGTAGGGTTCATATTTGAGTGTATTGCAGGGTTGAGTCTTCCGGCCTAGGCGCGGGGATGATGCAGTTCGTACACTTCCTTCATGTTGCGCTTCATGACGTGCGTATAGATCTGCGTCGTCGAAATATCCGAATGGCCGAGCATCTCCTGGACCGAACGCAGGTCGGCGCCGTTCTCCAGCAGATGCGCGGCAAAAGAATGACGCAGCGTATGCGGCGTAATGTCCGTCTCGATCTCTGCCGCCGCTGCGTATTTTTTAATAATTTTCCAGAATCCCTGCCGCGTCAGCCGGGTGCCGAGCTGGTTCAGGAACAGCGCCGCTTCGTCTTCGCGCTTGAGCAGCTGGCCGCGCATGGCGCCCATATAAGCCGTCACAGCAGCAGCCGTCATGCGCCCGATCGGCACGATCCGCTCTTTGCCGGCGGCGCCGCAGCGCAGAAATTTAAGTTCCAGATCGATATCGCCGACGTTCAGCGCAATCAGCTCCGACACCCGGATGCCGGTAGCGTACAGCACTTCCAGCATCGCCTTGTCGCGGACGCCCTGCGCGTTCGTCCGGTCCGGCGCGTCGAGCAGCCGTTCCACTTCGCCTACCGTCAGCACGATCGGCAGTCTTTTCTCCGGCTTGGGCGTCTCCAGATCCATCGACGGGTCGTGGACGATCAGCGACTGCCGAATCAGGTAATGGAAAAAAGACCGGATCGAAACGGAAGCGCGGATCACGGTGGACGGCGCTTTGCCGGAACGCTTCATCTCGTTCAAATAAGCGGCGATATGCGATTTGCGTACTTCGTCCACGGCCGTCAAGCTGCGCCCGCCCGCGAATTCGAGGAACTGTGCCAGATCGCGGCGATACGATTCGAGCGTGCTTGCGGAGCGTCGTTTTTCCTCCGCCATATACGTTATAAACGCGTCCAAATGCGTATTCACTGATGGACCTCCTCCAAACTTCCTCAGGAAAGCCGCTTGCTGCCCTTTTGGGCGGGCTGCCGAATCCCGTTTGTTAAAGATTCCACGGCTTGTACGGAACTCCTTTAAAAGGCAAAAAATTCGTCGCAAAAAAACCCCGGAAGATCGATTTCGATCTTCCGGAGCCCGCTGCGGCGCACGCGCGACCCTGTCGCCCGAACGGGTGCAGCGCCCGCTCGCCGATCTTCCCGGGCACGTGCACAAAACTTGTCCGCCTGCCGTTTAAGCCTGGTCTTCTTCCTTGGCTTTGCAGCGGTGGCAGATTCCCTGAAAGTCGAGCCTGTGATCCAAAACGGTAAACCGGAATTCTTTTTCCAGACGCTCTTCGAGCGGAAGCAGCCAGTCTTCGCGAATCTCGTCCATGCTGCCGCACTGTACGCAGATCAGATGGTGGTGGTGATGCTTGTTCGATTCGCCTCTCAGGTCGTAACGGGATACCCCGTCGCCGAAGTTCAGCTTCTCCACCACATGCATCTCGCTGAGCAGTTCGAGCGTGCGGTATACGGTCGCAAGACCGATCTCCGGTGCTTTTTCCTTGACCAGCATGAACACGTCTTCCGCGCTCAGATGGTCTTCTTCGTTCTCCAGCAACACGCGAACGGTGGCTTCCCGCTGGGGCGTCAATTTGTATCCTTTGGACTGCAGCTGCTGCTTGATATTGTCGATCCGCGCTTCCATGCTTCTCCTCCCCCTCGGAGCATGCCCGTTCTTGCCGGCCGTTCTCCAGTCAAACTCACGTTCCCTATTATAGAAGTTACCCGGCTTCAAAGTCAAACGTTTCAGGCGCTCAGACCGGCCAGTTTCCCGTCAGCGTCCGGATCTGCCACGCGTACACGGCCATAAGCGTCTTGGCGTCGCTGATCCGGCCCGCCCGAATATGCTCGAACGCTTCTTCAAGCGTAATCTCGGTCAATTCCAGAAACTCGTCTTCGTCGGGATGCAGCGTGCCTTCGGTCAGGTTCTCGGCGGCGTAGAAATGAATGATCTCGTCCGCAAAGCCCGGCGACGTATAGAAAGAAGACAGGTGCAGCAGCTCGGGCGCGCGGTAGCCGGTCTCTTCTTCAAGCTCGCGCGCGGCCGCTTCACGGGGATCTTCGCCCGGTTCGAGCTTGCCCGCCGGAATCTCGATCTCCGTGCGGCCGAGCGGCTGGCGGAACTGCTCGACGACGAGCAGCTTGCCGCCCCGGATCGCAAGCACGGCGACCGCGCCCGGATGCTTGACGATCTCGCGCTTGGCCTGCGTGCCGTCGGACAGTTCGACCGTGTCGATCTGGACCTTGATGATCTTGCCGTCAAAAATCGGTTCGCTGCCGACCGTTGTTTCCCACAATTTTTCTTTGCCCGGTTCCATGCTGCATTCCGCCTCTCGTCTGTTGGATGGTTAAGTCTTCAAGCCGTGTTAAGCCCGTACCGATTGACGCACGATCTCGACGATGAATCCGGCCAGCTTGCCCAGATCTTCGACTTTGATCCGTTCGGAAGTCGTATGGATATGTTCGTAGCCAACCGACAGATTGACCGTCGGCACGCCGAACCCGTTGAACACGTTCGCGTCGCTGCCGCCGCCCGACTGGAACGTCCGGCCGCTGAGCCCGAGCTGCGCCGCCGCTTTTTTCGCGAGCTGCACCACTTCGGAATCGTCCGCGTGGTTGAACGACGGATAGACGATCCGGCTCTCGAATCCCGCCGTAGCCCCGAATTCCGCGCAGGCGGATTCCAGCGCTTCCTTCATCGAAGCGATCTGCGCATCGACCTTCTCCTGCACGACGCTGCGCGCTTCGGCTTCAAGCTTCGCGTAGTCGATCACGACGTTGGTCGCGCCGCTGCCGGAGAAGCTGCCGATATTCGCCGTCGTATCCTTGTCGATCCGCCCAAGCTTCATGCGGGCGATCGCTTTGCCGGCGACCTGGATCGCGCTGATCCCGTCTTCCGGGTTGACGCCGGCGTGCGCGGCTTTGCCGTGGACTTCCATAGTAATCTTGGCCTGGGTCGGCGCCGATACCGCGATCTCGCCCACTTCGCCGTTCGAATCGACCGCAAAACCGAGTTCGGCGTCCAGCAGGGACGCATCCATCGCGCGCGCGCCCATCAGCCCGGATTCTTCGCCCGCCGTAATGACGAACTGGATCTGGCCGTGCGGAATTTCCTGTTCGCGCAACACGCGGATCAATTCGAGCAGCGCCGCGACGCCGGCTTTGTCGTCGGCGCCGAGAATCGTGTCGCCCGAACTGCGAATCCAGCCGTCTTCGCCGATGACCGGCTTGATGCCGAGTCCCGGCATGACCGTGTCCATATGGCAGGTGAAAAACAGCTTCGGCGCGTCTACGCCTTCGGTCGCCGGCAGCCGCGCAATCAGGTTGCCCGCCCCGTGTCCCGAGCGCGACGCCGAATCGTCTTCGACGACTTCCAGACCGTGCAGCTTGAACTTGTTCGTCAGCACGTCGGCGATCAGCCGTTCGCTGCGGGTCTCGCTGTCGATTTGCACCAATTCCAGAAATTCGTGCACCAATCGTTGTGTATCGATCATATAAACTTCCCTCCGCTTTCCCGATAAGTTAAAATGAATATCATGAGCGGTTTGCGCGGCAGCCCGGCTCGAAGGCAACCCGCCCCTTCTGCTTCTATCTTACTAGTAAACGTATAAAAAACCAAAAAGGGACAGACGGCGCGGCGAAAAAGCGGCGGCGTACCGGCTCCCATTCATGGACGAAAAGGGGTTTGACGGCTTCATGCAGAACAAAAAATGGTTCAAAATTTTTATCTGGCTCATGATTATCGCCATGGTCGGTTCGGTCTTTCTCGGACTGCTTCAGGTTTTCGTGTAAAAAACAGGCGAAACGTCGCAAGACACGGCGCCGTTCGGACACTTCCGAACATTCGGCGAACCAAAAAAGCTTCGGCTGCGCGCAAAACCCGCGCGGGCCGAAGCTTTTTTGTCGAAAAAACCGATTGTCCGAACGCATGCTTCCGTGTCGGAACACGATCCAAAAAACAGGATCGAATACGTCAAACGCCGAACACGTCAAGCGCTGAAACGCCCGACGAAACTCAATAAAGTTTCGTATCCGGCGAGTAGCTTTCCAGATTTTCTTTGACGCGCTGCAGGAACCGTCCGCAGATCAGGCCGTCGAGAATCCGGTGGTCCAGCGACAGGCAGAAGTTCGCCATCGAACGGACGCCGACCATGTCGTTGATCACGACCGGACGCTTGACGATCGACTCGAACGTCAGCTGCGCGGCCTGCGGATAGTTGATGATCGGCTGCGACAGGATCGAGCCGAACGAACCGGTATTGTTCACGGTGAACGTGCCGCCCTGCATATCGTCGATCTTGAGCGTGCGCTCGCGCGTGCGGCGGGCCAGATCGTCGATTTCCATCGCGAGACCCGCGATGTTTTTCTGATCGGCTTTTTTGATGACCGGGGTCAGGACCGAATCTTCCGTGCCGACGGCAAGCGAAATGTTGATATCGCGTTTGACGATGATTTTGTCGACCGCCCAGACGGAGTTCATGATCGGGTAATCCTTGATCGCGTTGACGACCGCTTTGATGACGAATGCCGGGTACGTCAGGTTGACGCCTTCGCTGCGCTTGAACTCGTCCTTGTGCTTGTTGCGCAGTTTGACCAGATTGGTCATGTCGACTTCGATCATCATCCAGCCGTGCGGAATCTCCGATACGCTCTGGCGCATGCGGGTCGCGATCGTGTTGCGGATCGGCGTGATGTCGATATACGTCTCGTTGGCGCCGCGGCCGCCTTCTTCGATCTCGATCTTCGGCAGCTTCGGATTCTCGCTGAGATGCAGGCCGGAATGCCGGACTTCGTTCTGCGACGTCATCGACGACGAAGCGAACATCGGCGGCTGCGGTGCGGCGAATGAGGCCGCTTCGGGCTGCGGCGCGGACGGCGCCGCGGGAGCGGCCGATGCGGCCGCCCGGGACGCGCCGCCGTGCTCCACGTATTGGAGCACGTCTTTGCGCGTGACCCGGCCGCCCATGCCCGTGCCGGGGATGACGGCCGGATCGAGGCCGTGCTGCGCGGCAAGCGCCTGTACGGCCGGCGAGAAGCGGGCGCGCATGCTGCCCGCTTCGCCGGCGGACGCGGCCTGCGGCGCGGCGGTATCGCCCGGACGCGAAGCCGGGCTTGGAGCCGTGGCCTGCGCGGCCGGAGCGGCGGCTTCGGCCGGAGCCGCGCCGGCGGTCACGATGCGGCAGATGATCTCGCCGACGGCGATCTCCTGGCCTTCGGCGGCGAGCAGCTCGCCCATCACGCCTTCTTCCGTGGACGGGATCTCGGCGTTGACTTTATCGGTAATGACTTCGCAGATCGGCTCGTACAGATCGACCGTGTCGCCCGGACGTTTCAGCCATTTGGCGATCGTCGCGGAGACGAGCGATTCGGCGAGCTGGGGCATCGCGATGTCTTTTTGCGTCGTATTCGTTGTGCTCATTGCGTTCACTCCTCTATAGGTACAAGACTAGTAAAGAGCCAGTTCCCGCATCGCTTGCAGCAGTTTGTCTTTGCTGAGCATGAAGAACTTCTCCTGCGGCGGATTGATCGGCATGGCCGGCGCGTCCGGTCCGCACAGGCGGCGTATCGGCGCGTCCAGGTCGTACAGACATTCCTCGGCAATGATGGCGGCCACTTCGGCGCCCACGCCTCCGGTCTTGTTGTCTTCGTGCACGATCAGCACTTTGCCGGTGCGGCGCACCGCTTCGATGATCGCTTCGCGGTCAAGCGGCTGGATCGTGCGCAGGTCGAGAATATGGCTCGTAATGCCTTCCTGTTCCAGTTCCGCGGCCGCCTGCATGGCGAAGTGCAGCGGAAGGCTGTAGCTGATGACCGTAATGTCGTCGCCTTCGCGCAGCAGGTTCGCTTTGCCGATCGGTACGATATAATCGTCGTCCGGCACGTCTTCCTTGATCAGTTTGTAGCACTTTTTGTTCTCGAAAAAGAGCACCGGATCGGGATCGCGGATCGCCGCTTTGAGCAGCCCTTTGGCATCGTACGCCGAATAAGGAGCGATGATCTTCAGGCCCGGCGTGCCGAAAAAGATCGACTCCGGGCACTGCGAATGGTACAGGCCGCCGAAGATGCCGCCGCCGATCGGTGCGCGCACGACGATCGGGCAGTCCCAGTCGTTATTGGAGCGGTAGCGGATCTTGGCCGCTTCGCTGATAATCTGGTTGGTAGCCGGCAGCATGAAGTCGGAATACTGCATTTCGGCGATCGGCTTCATGCCGACCATAGCCGCGCCGATCGCCACGCCGGCAATAGCGGATTCCGCCAGCGGCGTGTCGATCACGCGGTCTTCGCCGAATTGGTCCTGCAGCCCTTTGGTCGTCGTGAAGACGCCGCCTTTGACGCCCACGTCTTCGCCGAGCACGAATACGGACGGGTCTTTCTCCATCTCTTCCTTCATCGCCAGGCGAATCGCGTCGATATATTCCATCATCGGCATATCAGTTGTCTCCTCCGTCTCCGTCGCCCGCGTATACGTGCAGCAGCGTGTCTTCCGCGCGCGGATACGGCGCTTTGTCCGCGTATTCCGTCGCTTCTTTCAGCTCCTGGGCGATTTCTTTGACATACTCTTCTTCCTGTTCTTCGCTCCACAGTCCGGCTTCGACCAGATACTGCTTGTAGCGCGGCAGGCCGTCTTTTTCCCAGTTCGCGTCCACTTCTTCCTTCGTCCGGTAAGCCAGATCGTTGTCGGAGGTCGAGTGCGGGGACAGGCGGTACATCATCGCTTCGATCAGCGTCGGGCCTTCGCCGCTTACGCCGCGCTGCCGCGCTTCGTTGACCGCACGGAACATCTCCAGCGCGTCGTTGCCGTCCACCCGAAGTCCCGGGAAACCGTAGCCGAGCGCCCGGTCGCTGACTTTGCCGGCCAACTGCTTGGCAATCGGCACCGAGATCGCGTACTGGTTGTTCTCGCACATCATGATGACGGGCAGTTTCTGCACGCCGGCAAAGTTCGCGCCTTCGTGGAAATCGCCCTGGTTGCTCGACCCTTCGCCGAACGTCACGAACGAGACGGCGCCTTCGCCGCGCATTTTGGAAGCGAGCGCCGCGCCGACCGCATGCGGAACCTGGGTCGTGACCGGACTCGATCCGGTCAGAACGCGCAGGCGCTTGCTGCCGAAATGGCCCGGCATCTGGCGGCCGCCGCTGTTCGGGTCTTCCGCTTTGGCGAACGCCGACAGCATCAGCTCGCGCGTCGTCATGCCGACGCCGAGCATAAAGCCGTAATCGCGGTAATACGGCAGGAAATAATCTTTGCCGGTATCGAGCGCGAACGCCGCAGCGACCTGCGCCGTCTCCTGACCGATGCCGGAAACGTGGAAATTGATCTTGCCCGCGCGCTGCAGCAGATGGCAGCGTTCGTCGAACTTGCGGGCAAGCAGCATGCATTTATACATATCGACGGCGCGATTGTCGTCCAGACCGACTTCGCGGTGGAGCTGATGCGGAGCGGCCGTTGCTTTTTGGTTCATGGATTGAACCTCCTTAAAAGTCGTAAACGATGTTCGGCCGTATCGACCGGCTTGCTTCGGGGCCTTCCCCGGTCTTTATTACCCGTTCGGCACGCTGGGTGCTCCGTAACGGCTTTTTCGCGTTTTCTAACACGACGTCTTAAAACCAGGTACTAATTCCGAACTCGAACCTATTATAATCCTTTTCCCGCCAAAAAGAAAAGCGGCGCTTTACCGCAGCCCCGCAAGCCCCGCGGCGGCGATGTCGTCGAAACGTATCGGCGCGTGCGCCCACCTTGGGGGGCGCAGACGGCTTCTGCCGCTGCAGAGCACAGACGACGAAAACCCGCTTCGGCGCCGGCAGCAAGTGCGGAGCGAAGCGAGTGGAACATCCGCCGGGCCCGGCAGGCCGATCAGATATGGATCGCGCTGCCGCCGATCGCGAGCATCGCTTCGCCGAGCGCTTCGGACAACGTCGGATGCGCGTGCACCGCATTGCCGACTTCCCACGGCGTCGCGTCCAGCACGGCCGCAAGCGACGCTTCGGCAATCAGTTCGGTCGCATGCGGCCCGATGATCTGCACGCCGACCAGATCGTTCGTCTGCGTATCGACGACGACTTTGGCGAAGCCGTCGGAATGGCCTTCGATCAGCGCTTTGGCGATCGCGGAGAACGGCACTTTGGCCGATTTCACGCTGCGGCCAAGTTCGCGCGCCCGGCTCTCCGTCATGCCGACGCTGCCGATCTGCGGATGCGTGTACACGCATCTCGGCACGAACAGCGGATCGTAGCGATGCCCCGGCTGGCCGGCCAGATGGTTCACCGCGGCCAGTCCTTCGTGGCTGGCGGCATGCGCCAGCTGCAGTCCGCCGATGCAGTCGCCCACGGCATAAATATGCGATTCGCCGGTCTGGAAATGCGCATTCACCGCGATGCTGCCTTTTTCGACGCGAATATCGGTATTTTCCAGGCCGATGTCTTCGACGTTGGCCGTCCGGCCGATCGAGACGAACATCTGCGAAGCTTCAAACGTAATGTCTTGTCCTTGATGCGCGGCCGAGATCGATACGCCGCCTTCGCCGGACGTATACGTCTCGGGACGCAGTTCGACGCCGGTCAGAATGTTCACGCCGCGCTTTTGCAGCAATCGCGAAAGCTCGCGGGCCGCTTCTTCGTCTTCGCCCGGCAAAATCTGCTGCGCCATCTCGACGAGCGTCACTTCGACCCCGAAATCGCGCAGCATCGAAGCCCATTCCACGCCGATCACGCCGCCGCCGACGATGAGAATTGAAGCCGGCAGCTTCTCCAGATCGACCGCTTCGTCGCTGCTCAGAATGAAGACGCCGTCCGGTTCGAGGCCCGGAATGACGCGCGGGCGGGAACCGGTGGCGATCACGAGATGGTCGGAGACGACCGTCTCCATTTCGCCGTCCGGCAGCTCTACCGCCACTGCGCCGCTGCGGGGCGAGAAGATCGAAGGACCGATGATCCGCCCGCTGCCTTCAACGACGCGGATTTTGTTTTTGCGCATCAGATATTGTACGCCCTGGTGCAGTTTGTCCACGATCTCGCGCTTGCGCGCCTGGACTTTGGGGAAAACGAGCCGTCCTCCGGCGCTTTCGATGCCGTACGCTTCCGCCTGGTTCAACAGCGAGAAGACTTCCGCACTGCGCAGCAGCGACTTGGTCGGGATGCAGCCGCGGTGCAGGCAGGTGCCGCCCAGCTTGCTGCGTTCGATAATTACGACTTCCTTGCCGAGCTGCGCCGCGCGGATCGCGGCCACATATCCGCCTGTTCCGCCGCCGAGCACGGCGACATCGCATGTAATGGTCATTAGGTTGTATCCCTCCGTCATGGGGTTGGTTGATTCGGGTTCCTGCTGCTTATGGGTTGATTCGGGTTCCGCCTGCTTATTCGTACAGCGCGTCGCGCAGTTTGGTCGACATCGTCGGCTTGTGCCCGTTCGCTTTCAATAGAGCTTCGCGCAGCCTCAGGCTTCGCGCTTCGGCTTCTTCCAGGCGATGCAGCAGATATTCGATCCATTCCGCTTCACCGGATTCCAGCACGCCGCGCTCGCGTAAACGGTTCAAACGCGTTTCGTCGTCCGCCTTTTGTTCGCTCATCTCGTTCATCCTTCCGTTTCCCGCTTCGAGCCGGCCGGCCCGTCTTTTCTAGCATACCATGAGTTTGCGCATTTTTCTCCAGCGGCCCGCCCGCTCCGGTCTGCCGCACGATTCGAAACAAAAGGCGTTGACGGTTAGTTCTATCTGTTATACTATAAATATAACAAGTAGACAAAGGAGTGCTCACATGTTCGTCGAACTCGATCTGCAATCCGAAGTGCCGATCTACAAACAGCTTGCCGACCAACTGATCGAAGGGATCGCCTCGGGCAAGCTTGCGGCCGGACAGCCGCTTCCGTCCGTCCGCGCGCTGGCCGCCGATCTCGGCATCAACCTGCATACGGTCAACAAAGCGTACCAGACGCTCAAGCAGGAAGGCTTTCTGGAGATCCACCGCAAAAAAGGCGTCATCGTCCAGCCCGGTCCGCTTCCTGCCGCCGACGAAGCGTTTCTCGCCCGCCTGAGGCGGGACCTGCGTCCGCTGGCTGCCGAAGCTTCGGCTCGCGGCCTGAACGAACAAGAGTTGACCGAGCTTATGCAAACGCTCTACCGCAGTATCCAAAATCCCCCGCCCGAAGGAGGCTCTTCCCTATGAATGCCGAACTTGCTTTTGTCCTCGTTATCGCCGTAATCGACCTGATCTGGCTGCTGTGTCTGCTCGGCCTGCCGTTTCTGACGAACGCCATGCTGCTCGGCGTCTACGTGCCGCCCGCCGAACGCGGCCTGCCGCAGGTGCGGCGGATCCGCCGCACTTTTCTCGGCCTCGGCTTGTGCGGCGCCCTGCTCGGCCTGCTGTTGGCGTTCGCCGCGCATCGACTGTCGGGCGGGTCCGAAGGCTGGACGCTGGCGGCGCTGCTGGTGCCCCAGGCGCTCGCCGCGGCCGGAGCCTGGACGTTCTCGCGCCGCCGGGCGCTGGAGCTCAAATCGCAGCGGGGCTGGCAGGCTCCCGACTCGACCAGACGGACCGCCTATATCGGAACGGGAGCGGAGCGCCCTTCCACCGGCATGCCGACCCCGGCCTATCTGCTGCACGCCGTCATTCTGATTGGCTGCGCCGTGCTGGCTGCCGTCTATTGGGAGTCTATTCCGCAGCAGATTCCGACGCATTTCAATACCGCCGGCATTCCGGACCAATACGCGGCCAAATCGCTCGTCAGCGTCTTCGCCCTGAATCTGCTGCAGGCGCTTATGACCGCGCTGTTCGTCGGCCTCCACCTCTCGATCGGACGCACGCGCCAGAACCTCGATCCGTCGGATCCCGCCGGTTCGCTGCGCAAGCAGAATCGGTTCCGCGGCGCCAACGCCTATGTGCTCTACTTCCTGTCGCTGGTCGTCGTGCTTCTGCTGGGCTGGATTCAGGCACGCAGCACGTACGATTTCCGCGGTACGCTGTCGGCCGGGTATGCGCTGATTTTCGCGCTGCTGCTTATTGCGCTGCTGGTTGCTTTCTTCTTCTACGTGCATCGGCGCGGCCTGCTCGAAGCGGGCACCAACCGGCATCACGGCGAAGACCGCTACTGGCGCGGCGGCGCGTTCTACTACAACCCGCAGGACCCCGCCTTCATGGTCGAAAAAAGGGTCGGTCTCGGCTGGACGTTCAACTTTGCCCGTCCGCTCAGTTGGCTCGTCATGTCCGCTTCCGTGCTGCTCCCGCTTGCCGCGGTCGCGGCGGCGATGTGGGCGAGCCGTTAATCCCGTGCACGCCGTTCGTTCCCTTTTCGGGGACGGACGGCTTTTTCATACGCGGCACCGGACGAAGCATCTTCAAAAAGAGAACACAAGTTCCTATTTTTAACTTGACGCCTCCCTCTTCCCGGTGTTAGGTTGGATCCAAGTTCTCTATTACATACCTTCGGGAGGGATCGGCATGACGGAAACGAAGTTGAGCATCGGGTACGACGATTACGAAGCCGGACAGACGATGGACACTCTTTTGGAACAATTGGCGGACACGCCGGAAGCGGCGCAGCTGACGAAGCTCGTCATCGGCGACTGGGGCGGCACGTACGAAAATTCGTCGCAGCCGGTCGTCGAAGCGCTCGTGCGGCTGAAAGACCGTTTTCCGCAGCTGCGCAGCCTGTATATCGGCGATATGGATTCCGAGGAATGCGAAGTGTCGTGGATCATGCAGTCGGACCTCAGTCCGCTGTTCGCGGCTTTTCCGGAACTGCGGTCGCTGACCGTCAAAGGCAGCACGGATCTTGCGTTGGACCCGATCCGGCACGCGAAGCTCGAAGAACTGATTATCGTCTGCGGCGGCCTGCCGGCCAGGGTGCTGTCTTCGATCGCTGAAGCCGAACTGCCGGCCCTGCGCAAGCTTGAACTGTATCTGGGCGTGGAAAACTACGGCTTCGACGCGTCGCTTGAACAGGTGCTGGCCGTCGCCAAGCCGGGACTGTTCCCGAACCTGGTCTATCTCGGCCTCAAAGACAGCGAGATTCAGGACGAGATCGCGATCGCCCTGGCGCAGTCCGAACTGCCGGACACGCTGGAGACGCTCGACCTGTCCGAAGGCACGCTGAGCGACGCCGGCGCGGAAGCGCTGCTCGCCAGCGACAAAGTCCGCCGCGTGCCCGCGCTCGACCTGCATTACCATTTCATGTCCGCGGCTATGACGAGTACCGTTGCGGCGCAGCTGCCGAACGCCGACGTCAGCGACCGCCAGGAGACGGAGAAGTACGACGGCGAAGAATACCGGTATCCGTCGTTGACGGAATGAAAGAACGGACGGTGCATTCGGGCGGGGCGGGTGCCGGATTGGGCGCCGCCTCCGGTGCCGGATGGGACTTCCGGCTGCCACATCCGCGCTCTGCCCCGCTGCTGCTGGTCGCCCATGCCGACGGCGAACGTACCGAAGGCCTGCAGGCGGGCCTGCGCTCGCTCGGGCTGCCGGCGCCGATCGTCGTTGCGTACGAGGAGCTGCTCTCGGGCATGCCGCTCGGCGAAGCGGCCGCCCGGGCGGGGCTGCCAGCGGAAACGGTGCCGCTGATCCGGCTGGACGCGCCGGGCGAGCATTTCGGCGTCGAACGCGCGCTGATCGCGCTCGGTTCGCCCGAGCGCGACGACGGCGACGAACTGCTGCCGCTGCGCGAACGCCGCGATCCGTACCGGATGCCGGAAGCGCACGCGCTGGCGCTCGCGGAACGTCCCGTGCGGCTGATGCACCCGTCGCAGTGGTTCCGCGGCTTCTGCCGGCTGCTGGCGCGCGTGCGCCGGGAAGCGGCCGACGCCTGGCCGACGGCGTCGTTCTGGAACGATCCGGCGGAGATCGCCGTCATGTTCGACAAGCGGGCCTGCCATCGCAAGCTGGCCGACGCCGGCGTCTCGGTGCCCGACCTGCTGGCGCAGCCCGAACTTCTGACGAGCTACGAAGCGGTGCGCCAGCTCATGCTGGACCGGCACATGCACCGGGTATTCCTCAAGCTTGCGTTCGGTTCCGCCGCGTCGGGCGTGATCGCGTACCAGATCAATCCGCGCACCGGCGCGCAGCGGGCGACGACCACGCTGGACGCCGAAGTGTATATCCAGCGTCCCGGCGTGTTTTACAACTCCAGGCGGGTTCGCACGCTGACCGATCCGGAGCGGATCCGGACGCTGATCGACTATTTATGCGGCCACGGCGTCCACGCGGAGCGCTGGATTCCCAAAGCTTCGCTGGAAGGCCGGCCGCTCGACCTGCGGCAGCTCGTCGCTTTCGGCGAAGCGGGTCATTCGGTCGTGCGCGCAGGAGAGTCGCCGATGACCAATCTGCATCTGCGCAGCCGCCGGCTGTCGCCCGGCGCGTCCGGACTGCCGGATCACGCGCTAACAGCGGCGCGCAGCGAAGCCCTCGCGGCGCTGCGCGCTTTTCCCGGCTCGGCTTCGGCCGGCATCGACGTGCTGACCGACCGCACTACCGGCCGCCCGTATATCGCCGACGTCAACCCGTTCGGCGACCTGCTGCGCCGCGTCGAAGTTGACGGGCTCGATCCGTACGCCTGGCAGATGCAGCTGTGGAGCCGGCGGGCTGCGGCGGCAAGCGGCGCCGCGCCGAGAGGAGAATTCCGATGAATCACGACCCCCATGCCGTCGACATTGACGCCCGGGACTCCGCTTCCCGGCGTTCCGTCAATATGAACGAAGTCGTCGGCACGCACGACCTGTTAATGATTACGCTCGACACGCTGCGCTACGACGCCGCCGTGCTGGAAGAAGCCAACTGCCCCAATCTGTGCGGCAGCGGTTCGTGGGAGAAACGCCATTCGCCCGGCAGCTTCACGTACGCGGCGCATCACGCTTTCTTCGGCGGATTTCTTCCGACGCCCGCCGATCCGGACAAAGCTTCGCATATCCGGCTGTTCCATTCCCGCAACACCGGCCTGAAGACGCATCCGCATACGTGGCTGTTCGACACGCCGGATCTCGTGTCGGGACTTGCGGCGGAAGGCTACCGGACACTGTGTATCGGCGGCGTCATCTTTTTCACGAAAAAAGTGCCGCTCGCCCGCGTGCTGCCCGGCTATTTCCAGCGCAGCTTCTGGCGGATGAACTTCGGCGTGACAAATCCGCAGTCCACGAAACACCAGGTGGACCACGCGCTGAAACTGCTGGACGAAATTCCGACGGACGAACGGTTCTTCCTGTTCGTCAACGTCTCGGCGATGCACGGGCCGAACCATATTTTCCTGCCCGGCGCCCGGCGCGATTCGGTCGACAGCCAGCGCGCCGCGCTGCGTTACGCCGATGCCGAACTGGGACGGCTGTTCGACGCGGTGCGCCGCCGGAACAACCCGGCGTTCTGCATGGCTTTTTCCGATCACGGCACCGCGTACGGCGAAGACGGCTACAAAGGCCACCGCCTGGCGCACGAGACCGTATGGAACGTGCCTTACCGGGAATTTATGCTCTGATGCCAACCTAACCGATAACTCACCCGAGGAGGGGATTCGCCATGACCGACACGGACCTTTACGATGCCGAGCGCGTCCAAGCCTGGACGCGGGAACTGGCCGCCGCTCCGTATCGCTCGTACCTGTATTCGTATCCGCACAAAACCGCCTATCGCCCGTTCGATCGGCCAAAGGCGCTGTCCGAACTGTGGCAGAGCGAACCGACGGACCATTTTTTCCTCTATATGCATATCCCGTTTTGCGGAGCCCGCTGCGGCTTCTGCAATCTGTTCACGCTGCCCGACAAGCGCGAGGACGTACATAAGCGCTATGTCGACGCGCTCGAACGCCAGGCGCGGCAGTGGGCGGGCTTCGCTTCCCGGCCGTTCGCCCGCTTCGCGATCGGCGGCGGCACGCCCACCCTGCTGCGCGCCGACCAGCTGACGCGGCTGTTCGATATCGCCGAGAACATTATGGGCCTCAACCCGGCGGAAGCGTCGATCTCGGTAGAGACGTCGCCGGAGACGATCGATGCCCAGCGCCTCGGCGTGCTCAAAGAACGCGGCGTCGACCGCGTCAGCATGGGTATCCAGAGCTTTATCGAAGCGGAAGCGGCCGCCATCTACCGTCCGCAGAAGCCGGACGAAGTGCGGCGGGCGCTGGACGTGCTCGGACGGTTCGATTTTCCGCTGCTCAACCTCGATCTGATCTACGGCCTGCCCGGACAGACCCGGGAGACCTGGCTGTATTCGCTCGATCAGGCGCTGGCGTACGAACCGGGCGAAATTTTCATCTATCCGCTCTACACGCGCGAGCATACGATCCTCAAGCCCGAAGACATGCCGGCGTCCGGTCCGGCAGACCCGCGCATGGAGTTGTATACGGCGGCCTGCGAACGGCTGGAACAACGCGGTTACGAGCAGTTCTCCATGCGCCGCTTCGCGCGCAAAGGGACGGTCGGCCATGATCCTTCCAAAAGCCTGCTGGACTACGGCTGCCAGGAAGAAGGCATGATGGGCCTCGGCTGCGGCGCCCGTTCGTACACGCGCAGCGTGCACTACGCGTCGCGCTACGGCGTGAGCCGGCAGGCGACGTCGAGCATCATCGCCGATTACGTCGCCGCGGAGCGGCATGACTACGCCGATTACGGCTTCGAGCTGGATGCGGACGAACGCCGCCGGCGCTTCGCGCTCAAAGGGCTGCTGCACCGCGAAGGGATGGATCTCGCCGCCTACGGAGAGCGGTTCGGCACATCCGCGTTCGAAGACCTGCCGCATCTGCGTCTGCTGACGCAGTCTGGGCTCGCCAAGATCGAAGCCGGCGTCCTGCGTATGGGCCGGGAAGGCCTCGGCTATTCCGACGCAATCGGCGACTGGCTGATCTCGGAGCCGGTCCGCCGGCGGATGGCCGGGTTCGTGCTGCCATGAGAGCCACTTTGTATTTTCGCGGCTCGCTGTCGTCCTGCAACTATTCCTGTCCGTACTGCCCGTTCAGCAAAAACACGGACAGCGCCGAGACGCTTGCCCGGGACCGCCTTCAAGTCCGGCGCTTCACGGCATGGATCGCCGACCAGGAACGGCTCGGCCACCGTCTGTCCGTCTTCTTCAATCCTTACGGCGAAGGGTTGATCCACCGCTGGTACCGCGAAGCGATGGTGCAGTTGTCCCGCATGCCGCACGTCGAGAAGGTCGCCATTCAGACGAACCTGTCCGCCTCTCTCGACTGGACGGAAGAGCTGAACCGCGACACGGCCGCATTCTGGACTACGTATCATCCCGGCGAGACGAGCGAAGAACGGTTTCTCGCCCGCTGCTTCGACCTGCATCGCCGGGGCGTCAAGTTCAGCGTCGGCAGCGTCGGCGTGCGCAGCGCTTTCGACCGCATCGAGTCGCTTCGCCGCGCGCTGCCCGAAGACGTCTACCTGTGGGTCAACGCGTTCAAAGACCGCAAAGACTACTACGCCGACCGCGACATCGAGCGGATGCGCGCCGTCGATCCGCTGTTCGACCTCAATCTGCCGGATTACGACAGCCTCGGCCGAGCGTGCCGAACCGGCGAATCGGTCTTCTTCGTGCAGGGCGCCGGACTCGTCAAGCGCTGCTACAGCGACCGCCGCGTCATCGGGCATCTGTACCGCGACGGCCTCGACGGATTGTCGCGAACCCGGCCCTGCGGGATGAAGACGTGCGGCTGTTATATCGGCTATGTTCATATCCCGGAGCTTGAACTCGAACGTGCGTACGGAGACGGCCTGCTGGAACGGCGCAGCCTGCCGGAACGCCGGGCGTTTGCCGGATATGGAGGTGTGCGATGACGGACCGGAATCTTCAGCGTCATGCTGCAGCGCCTGCCGCCCCCGGCGCAAGCTTGTCTATGACGTCTTCGGAGGCGGCCCGCACGATCTGGCTCACCGGCCTGCCCAGCTCGGGCAAAACGACGACGGCTTTGGCGCTGGCCGAAGCGCTGCGCAGCCGGAACGTTCCGGTCGAAGTGCTCGACGGCGACGAGCTGCGCAGACAGATCGGCGGCGGTCTCGGCTTCAGCCGCGAAGACCGGATGGAGAATGTACGGCGGGCCGTGTACGTGGCCGGCCTGCTGGGCAAGCACGGCGTCACCGCAATCGTGTCGCTGATCAGCCCGTACGCGGAGATGCGGCAGTATGCGCGGAGTACGCTGCCGCTTTTTACGGAAGTGTACGTGGACTGCCCGCTGGCCGAATGCGAACGGCGGGACGTGAAAGGGCTGTACGCGCTGGCCCGCCGCGGCGCGATCGCAGCGTTCACCGGCGTGTCCGATCCGTACGAGCCGCCGGCAAGTCCCGAACTGACGCTGCGGACGGATCTCCATACGCTGGAACAGAACGTGGAGCGGCTGCTTGCGTTATTCGATTGAACCGGACAGGCTGTTGTCCGGTTTTTCGTGTTATTTTACAAAAGAGAATCTGTGCCCTTACCTACTCATTCACGGCCGCCTCAGGCGTGCCCCAGGAGGAACTTGCCATGCCCGAACCGCTCAAATTGATCTATACCGAATCTTTTTTGCGCCAATTCGCCGCCCGGCTTCAAACGGCCTATCCCCCTTTCGACGAAGGGCGGTTCGTCGATGCCATGCTGGACCGCGGCTGGGACGAACTGGAATTGAAAGCCCGGATGCGGCGCATCTCGGAACAACTGGGCCGCGCGCTGCCGCAGCCTTTTTCCGCGGCGCTGGACGTTTTGTACCGCGTCGACGAAGCATGCACAGGCTTTCCGTATTTGTTTTTGCCCGATTTCGTCGAAGTGCACGGCAGCGCGGACGCCGATTACGAACTTGCGCTGGACGCGCTGGAACGGTTCACGTCCGGTTCTTCGTCCGAGTTTGCGATCCGCCCGTTTCTGCTGCGGGAGCCGGAACGGACGATGCGGCGCATGCATGTGTGGGCAAGCAGCGATAATGAACATGTGCGCCGCCTCGCCAGCGAAGGCTGCCGTCCCCGTCTGCCGTGGGGACAAGCGCTGCCGATGTTCAAGCGCGATCCGGCGCCCGTGCTGGAACTGCTGGAGCGGCTCCGGGCCGACCCTTCCCTCTACGTCCGCAAAAGCGTCGCCAACAATCTCAACGATATTGCCAAAGACCATCCCGAAGCGGTCAAAGCAATCGCGCTGCGCTGGTACGGCAGTGATCCGCTGACCGATTGGATCGTCCGCCGGGGCTGCCGCGGGCTGCTGCGCGCCGCCGATCCGGGCGTGCTTCAACTGTTCGGCTACGCGGCGGCGGCCTCGCCGGAGCAGGCGCCGCTTCTGTCGGCCGCTTCTCTCGCCGTCTCTCCCAGTTCGATCCGGATCGGCGAGTCGGCCGAACTGCGGGTCGAGCTTCGGGCGCGCGCAGGCGTGCCGCTTCGCGTGCGGCTCGAATGCGGCATCGATTACGTCAAAGCGTCCGGCCGCACGTCGCGCAAATTATTTCTGCTGAGCGACCGGACGCTGCAAAGCGGCGAACGCTTCGCGTTCGTCAAAACCCAGCGCTTCGCCGATCTGACGACGCGGCGCCATTATCCGGGTCTGCACCGTATTGTGCTGCTGGTCAACGGCATCGAATACGCGGAAGATTCTCTGACACTCCTGCCTGCTTCGCACGATTCAACGAATATTTTGAACGTTTGATCTGTTCAATATCCGTATTTTTCATGTTTTTCGCATGAAAATGGTTGTTAACTATCGTTACTTCTCGTATAATGTGAACAAATATCACATATATTTTGGGCGAAAAGGGCGTGCTGATGATGCAAATCAACCGGATTCCAACGATTTTAAGTTCCCTGCCCGGAGCTGCGGCTGCGGCTGCACTCTGGGCGTTTTCTCCGCGCGGCGCCTTGCAGACGATACTGCTTGTCGCAGCCGTGCTCTCGATCGGCTTCCTGCTGTTTTTGTCGCTCAGGGACAAGCGCAAGGGCGCAAGCCCTGCCGCTTCCCTGTCGTCTGACGACGAATCCGGCAAACTGCAAAACGTCCTGTTCGAATCGCAGGTCGTCTCGGACCGGCTGCTGGCCGTCGTGGAAGAAGTGCGTACGTCGGTCGATACGCTGACGTCCGTGACCGAACATTCCGAGCGCGCCGAGCGCGAGCTGGGCACGCGCAGCACCGAAGCCGCGGCGCGAACGTCGGAAGCGGCGGCGCTGCTGGAAGAAGCCGCCCGCACGTCGGAGCGGATGGCCGAAAGCGCGGGCGCGATGGCGCAGGGCAGCCTCCGCGCCGGTTCGGCGGCGGACGAATTGTCCGGCGCGCTGCGTTCCGCGGACCGGGCAATGGACGATATCCGGCAGCAGAGCGGCACGATCGGCGAACGGATCGGCGAACTGACCGGGCATATGGCGGATATCGAACAGATCAACGTCTTTATCCGGGGCGTCGTCGAACAGACGTCCCTGCTTGCGCTGAACGCTTCGATCGAAGCGGCCCGCGCCGGCGAGGAAGGCCGCGGCTTCGCCGTCGTCGCCCAGGAGATCCGCAAGCTGGCCGCGCAGAGCGGCGAAGCCGTCGGACGCTCCGCGTCGACGCTCGGTTCGATCGTGGCCGGCGTGAACCATGCGACCGAAGCGATGCAGACGAGCCGCCGGGCGGTCGAAGCCGGCAGCGGCGAGATGCGGCAGATGCAGCTCCAGATGGAGCGGCTGAACGTCAGTCTCGACGACGTGCTCCAATCGGCGCGCGAGACCGACCGCTTGAGCGGCATCCAGCGGGAACGGATGGCGCGCGGCGTGGAAGCGCTGGGCGAAGCGGCCGGGCTGACCGGCCAGACGACGCAGTCGATGGAGCAGCTGTTCTCGCATATCGGGCAGCAGCGCAGCCAGATCGTCAAGCTGGCCCGGATCGGCTCCGAGATGAACGAAGCTTCGGCCGAACTGTCCGACATCGTCGGAGCGTTCCGGATCGAGCACGACGACAAGTCCGGCGGCGCCGATGTGGAACAGGTGCGCCGCGTGCTCGAGACGGCTGCGCGCCAAGCCGCTGCACTGCCTGCGGAAGAAAGCCCGCATGCAGCGCTGCTCTCCGGCTGCATGGCGCAGACGCCGTCGATCGAAGCGGTCTGGTCGAACCGCGCGGACGGCTCGTTTATCTTCTCCAAGCCGCAGGCCGGATTGCTCAACGCGAAGAGCCGCGAATGGTGGCAGCACGCGATGCGCGGCGAAGTCTACGTCTCGCCGGTCTACGTATCGGCGATTACGAAGCGGCCGTGCCTGACGATGTCCGCCGCCATTCTCGATGACCGGGGCGAGCGGATCGGCGTCGTCGGCATGGATTTGTCGCTCGGGCAGCCTGCGCGCCCTGTCGGCGAGGACCTGCCGGCCGCGCGGTCCGCGATTTAAGGAAGTGGGGATAGGCTTCGATTGACTTCGGATCGGGTTGTGTCAACGCTTCCGCCGCACCTGGATCAACCTTGATCCGTATGGCATGCCTCACCGACGCGGACACTATCCGTACGCACACAAAAGCGCCTCCGGCTATCGGAGGCGCTTTTATGTGCGTTGGCATGTATGAAATTCGGCCCGAAGGCGATAGCGATTTATCGCATCGAGGCTTCCGCGCGTTCTTCCCGTTCGGCTTCGCTCTGCGGTTCAGGCTTGCCGGACGTGGACCCGTACAGGATGAAATTGACTTCTTCCAGCACGTCGGAAAACTGCGGACTCATCTGATTGTTTGGCATGATTGTTCCTCACCTTACTTCTTTCTGATATGACGTATCCAAGTATTCATTACACCGTTTTCCAAATGTTGAATCTAGGTTTGGATTCGGGGGCAGCGGCTTCCGGATACGTTTCTCGAAGCTCGGGAGCGACCGCCTTTTTCTTTATCGGCTGCGGAGGCGAATTCCATAATATCCCTTTATTTCTTTTTTCGTTTAGGCCGGTTCCGTTTGTCTTTTTGCTTCGCTTCGCTGCGTTTGAGCCGCCGCTGTTCCAGTTCCATTTCCCGTTTCAGATACAGTTCCATCGTGTTTTCGGGATGTTCGGAAGCGAACAGCATGAACTTTTTGAGATGCTCGTTATATTTGTCTTTGCCGAATACGCGCCCGTTTTCCTGCAGGAACGTCTCCAGCAGGCGATGCGGATCGCCGGTGTTCTTGAGCATGTCGAAGTCCGACAGCACGCCCAGAATGCGCGAAGCGATACGCTCCGCTTGCTGCTGCATCCGTTCTTCGCCCAGCCGCTCGTCCTCGGGGAATGTATGGGACAAGATCAGGAAGATGCCTCCGACCCCGTACAGCGCCAGCATGTCCGCCAGATCGACCGAATCCGAGCTGACCCGGCTCGTCCATTCGAGCGACGCCCGGTCCGGATGCGTGAAAATGTTCAAAAATCCGTACACGTCGGTCAGCTCGAACGAAATTTGTTCGTATGCGTATTTCATGACGCCCAGATTGCTGCCCATCACTTCCTGGGCGGCGTCGGGATCGATCGTTTCGGGAGCCGCCAAATATTGAAACAATCGGGCCGAGTGCTCGAACGCCACCCGGATCTGCACCGGCGCTTCGACGACCAGACCGCCTTCGCGCAGCAGCACGGCCGCCGACAGCGAATTGGCAATACGCTTCAGCAGCGCGCCGGCATAAAAATCTTCTTCCGGTTCGGCGTAGTCGCGCGCGATCGCGATCAGCTCGTGCATGTAGCCGAGCGTCTCGTCGCGAACGGAGCCGGCATGCTCGGGCGCCTGCCGCAGCGAAGCCGGCCGCCAATCTTCGGGTCCGCCGACCGTCGTTTCGGCCGTATCGGCTTCCCGGCCGGAACGCTTTTCATCCTGCGTCATCGGACCTGTCTCCTTCCTTGCCTTCCGCGCCGCTTCGATCGTCGGGCAGAAGGTTTCCTGTTCGGTTTCATCGTGTGCTTTTTTTACTATTCAACGTTCTTATAGGTCGGACATCCCTTTCATTTTACCGGGTTCGAGGTCGCCGTTTCAACCTGACCTCTTTTTTGTTCGAACCGTCCTGCCCGCTTTTTTTATAACTGGGTAAAAAAGGAATGTCGGCGCGCGCCGTCGAATACGTAGAGCGGAACATCCCCGGCCCTGTTCGTACAGACGACGATAGCGCCGACAAAACGGCCGGCCGCGGGAACGTTACTTGAAAAAGACAAGGGGTCTTTACGTAAAATGAACGGGAACTTCATGATCAAAACCGCGCTGGCCGCGGGCATTATGCTGGGAGCCGCTCTCCCGGCGCCGCAGCTGTGGGGCACGAGCGCCTACGCGCAGTCGACCGAGCCGACGATGTCGAACGGACTGGACGCGCGCAATTACGTGCTGGACGACGGCTCACTCCGGGCCGAAGGACGCACGATCGGCAAAGTGCAGGAGCCTTCGCCTTTCGTCGGCTTGACGCGGGATTCGCAGACGGACGAACGGTACGCCTGGACCGCGGACGGCAAAGTGTACCAGTGGCGCAATTTCGGCGTGACCGAAGGCCCGGAGCGGCTGAGCGGACTGCCGCCGATCGCCCAGGTGTCGGAAGACGTCATGCTGACCAAATCCGGCGAAGTGGTCGGGTACGCCGGCGCAGGTCTGCCCAAAGCCGTCAAGATTTCCGCCCATTCCGCCGGCTTCGCGCTGCTGACCGGCAGCGGGGAAATCTGGCGTTACCGCCCGGACTACGCGACGAACAAACTTAAAAAGCTCGCCGATCTGCCGGGCACGACCGATATCCAGTCGTCCAGCGGCTATGTGATGGCCCTCGGTTCGGACGGCACCGTGACGAAGATCGATGCCGAGACCGGCGACGAACCCGAGACGCTGACAACCGGCGCCGTCTCGATCGCCTGGGTCAAACACGAGACGAGCAGCGACCTGTACGTCGCGAAGTCGGACGGCAGCCTGTGGCAGTACGAATACGGCAGTGCCGGCTTCGAAGAAGCGATTCCTTCCGTCAAAGGCGCCGTATCCGTGAACAAAGCCGAAGGCGGCTTGTTCGTTCGCCTGAGCGACGGAAAGTCCGGGCTGTACGCCGGCGGCAAATGGACGGCGCTGGCTCCGGCGCGGCTGCAATCGGCCGTGTTGACCCTCTCCCGCCCTTCGGCCGCCAAAGGCGATCCGGTCCGGGTCACCGTCGAAGAGAAATTTTCCGACGGGACGAAGCTCAAGCGCCTGCCCGCCGCCGGCGAACTGAACGTATCCGATCCGAAGATCGCCGCGCTGCAAAAAGACGGCAGTCTCAAAGCGAACGGACTCGGCGCCGCATCCGTCACGTTCACGTCGAACGGCATCTCCGCCAAAGCGACGCTGATCGTCAAATCGGACACGCCGCTCACCGGAGCCGGCCTGATCGGCGGCAGTTCCTATCTGCCTGTCCGCTCCGTCTTCACCGCGCTCGGCGCGACCGTGTCGAACGCCGGCGGCAGTTGGAACATCCAATACGGCGATACGAAGATCCAACTGAGCACCGGCAGCTCCACCGCTTCCGTCAACGGCAAAGCCGTCGCGCTCAAAGGCAAAGTCCAGACGCTCGACGGTCAGGCCGTCTTCCCGGCCAGCTTCCTGCCGACTGTCGTTCCGGGCGCCGCCGTTCAATGGGACGCCAAGCTGCAGCAGGCGATTCTCGCGTTCGGTCCGGCTTCGCTGCAGGTCGAATCCAAGCAAACGGCTCTGCTCAGAAAAAAGCAGCAGCTCGGCAGTCTCGCCCAGCAGCTCGGCAAATCGTACTGGATCAATACGTACAGCGGAGCCGGCGTACGCTTCAGCAAACTGACCATCGCCGATATCAAAACGAAGGAAGGTTCTTCCGGCCGTCTGTACACGATCGTGTTCAAAAACGCCGCCGGCAGCCAGTTCGCGTCGTCTTCGATGTACGCTTCGGGCGTGCTGGAACTGCTCGGCGATCCGAACGAGTTTTTCCCGTTCGATCCGAAAGCCCGTTACGGCGGCAGCAGCAAAGTATGGAATCAAATCCGCGGCCATTACGTGTCCAGCGGCATGAACAAGCAGCATGTGCTGCTGTCGTGGGGCGAACCGACCGAAGTCGCGACGCAGAGCAGCCCGAAAGGGCCGATCGAAGTGTGGGTCTATATGAGAGGCGGACTCACCTGGCAGGCGGTCGCTTTCGTCAAAGGCACCGTGCTCGGCGTGCTGTAAGCCGCTTTCTCTGTTCCATTTTGGCATCAAGCTGCGAAAAAGGCGGTCCGCATCCGGCGGTCCGCCTTTTTCGTCGTGGCTGCGGTCTTTTTTCGGTCTTTTTCCCGGCTTCTTTCCCGGTTTCTTTTCCCGGTTCCGCCGCCGTTTGCGCCGCCGCTTCAGCCGTCCGCGTTACAGCGTCCGTGCATCTTCCGCGCTTGGACGGTATTCCGAACTTGGCTGCGCCTGCTGCGACAACGCTTGACGCTGCTCCCAATCTTCGACCGTGATCGCAAACAGCATATGGTCTTCCCACTCGCCGTTGATCTTCAAGTAACGCTCGGCCATACCTTCCTGACGGAAACCGGCTTTTTCGAGCACGCGCCGGGACTTGGCGTTCCGGGGCATGACCCCGGCCTGAACACGGTGCAGCCGATGCTTGACGAATGCAAGTTCCAGCACTGCCAGCACCGCTTCCGTCATATAGCCCTGCCCGTTATGGTTTTCGTCGAGAAAATAGCCCAGATTCGCGTTCTGGAACGGTCCGCGCACGATGCCGGTCAGTGCCGCGCGCCCGAGCAGCTGTCCGCTGCCGAGCAGCCGGATCGCGTACACGTAAGCCTGATCGCGGGTTCGTCCCTGCTCGCTCTGCATAATCTCTGTCTGCTGTCCGGCCAGCGTCAAATAACCGTCCGAGCGGATCGGCTCCAGCGGCTCCAGAAACTTTTCATTGGCTCGCCTCAGTTCCAGCAGTTCTCCCGCTTCTTCCGGCGTAAAAGGTCTTAATTCCAGACGTTCGGTCCGCATGCTTGTTCCTCCGTTTCGCTTGTTCGCACGCTTGCGCGTTTCTTCATTATACCAAAGCTTCATCCCAATGCTTCCCGTCTGCCCAGGTTTCAACGCGGGAGCCGCTCCACGGCCGCGAAAAAGCCCCGCAGCCGCGGGGCTTTTTTCTCCGTTTGAACGCGATCGGCCGCCGTTTATTCGACGGTATCGCCTTCGCCCGGCAGCTTCTTGCCTTTGTTTTTGCGGTCGCGGAAATTGCGGTACAGCTTCGACACCGTATCGGGCGTCACGTCGATCCCGCGCTCATACGCGTATTTGACGGAATATCCCAGCGCGAGCGTCATCGAACCGGCAACGCCGGCCGCCGCCACCGTCCCCGCACCCGGAAACATTTTGACGATTTGCCCGAACAGCGTCCGTCCGAGGTTGCCGACGATCGCCGTGATGACGATCTCTTTGGCCGCCTCGCGGCTGATCGGCCGTTCGTACAGCGCTGCCAGACGCGTCAGCAGCCCGATCTGGAGCGCGGTGATCGGCACGATGTCCGCGCCCGGCAGCGGCACCGCCCCGATCGCTCCCGCCGACGTAGCCGCGCCGATGATCCATTTGTTGGCGGTCGAAGACTTCGCTTTGATCGTATGGGCGAACAGAATGTCCTTATTGTTTTTTTTTAACAAATCCAGGATGGCGTCGCGCAGATTGTCGATATTCTCGCCTGTGCGCGAAGAGATCGGAATCACGTCGTATTTATGTCCCGTTTCCTGGCGCACCCGCGCGACTAGGCGATCCACTTCGTCCGCCGCATCGATCTTGTTGAGCACGATCAGAATGTTCGGGTTCGCTTTTTCCACGATCCGGAACGAACGCTGCTCGCTCTCCGAGAAGACCGTGCCCGCCGCATTGAGGAAAAAGAGTACCACGTCCGTTTTGCGGAAATAATCCAGCGTCGTCGCCGAATTTTCCGTATTGACGTCATTCAGGCCCGGCGTATCGATAAAAAAGATTTTGTCTTTGTACGGATGCGGATGAATCGCTGTCGTCTCTCCCGGCTCCGCGCCGACGCCGGCCACTTCTTCGCCCACGATCCGGTTGATCGTCGACGATTTGCCGGCATTGACGTCTCCGATCATCGCGATCAGAATCTGCTGCTTGAGCTGAGCGTTGATCGCCGCCATCTCCTGATCGAACGCCGTATCGGCGGCTTCGCGAATCTGGCGCTTCATTTCGTTTTTCTGGTGTTCGGTATAACTGCCCGTTCCGCCCATCTTCATCTGTCAACCGCCCTTTCCGTCTGCGAATCGAATACTTTTTCGCTTATACGATAACGTTAACCGGAAAGTTTCGCCGCTGAAACGAACGTTCCGCCGCTTTCCGTTACCCGCCGAACGCTTCGTGAATCGGCGTATCGCCGGCCACGAGATCGAAGCCGCGCCGATACGCGTTCGGGTCTTCCAGCAGCGCCGCGATCACGGCCGCCACGTCGTCGCGCGAAATCGAACCCGGCTCCAGATTCTCAGCCGCCGATATGCGTCCCGTGCCCGGATCGTTCGTCAGCCCGCCCGGGCGCACGATCGTGTACTGCAGTCCCGTCGATTCCAGCATCCGGTCCGCATAATGTTTCGCCGCGTAATAAGGCTTGATCTCTTCGGACCAGTTCTCGCGGTTATGGGCCTGCATGGCGCTGACGATCACGTACCGTTTGACGCCCGCTTGTTCCGCCGCTTCCATCGTCTTCACGGCGCCGTCGAGATCGATCAGCAGCGTCTTGTCGAGGCCGGTCGAACCGCCCGAACCCGCCGCGAATACGATCGCGTCGCAGCCCTGCATGGCTTCGGCCAAAGCCTCGACCCGGTCTTCCAGATTGCCCAGCACCGGCTCGATGCCTGCGGCCTTAAGTTCCTCCGCCTGCTCGGGCTTGCGCACCAGCGCTTTGACTTGATGTTTGCCTTCCTGCTTCAGCAGCTTGACCAGTCGGCCTCCGATTTGTCCGTTCGCTCCGATTACCAATACGTTCATGTCGTGTTCCTCCTTGGGTATGCTCTTTTTTGGGAATAGGCTATGGGGTCAATAGATAGGGCTTGCCGCCGCTTCTTCGCTCCTTAACGGATGCTGAACGCAACTTCCGCCACTTTGGCCAGATTGATGCTGATGTCCCGGCCTTCGCTCTCGAACGTGAGGCAGCCCACGCTCTCCGTTTTCTCGCCCCGGAAAGCGGGAATGACGTACGCTTCTTTCAATTCCCGGATCGCGATCTCCATCTCGGCGGGAGTCAGTTCCTCGCTTGAATCGAACGCGTAGTCTTTTTCAATGCCGTTGTCGTATAAAATTCGGATATGGATCGTTCTCATGTTGGTGTCTCTCCCTTTCGGCTTTGCGGCGATGCCGTAACCGGCTCGCTTCTCCATTATCTCAAACCGCTGCCCGGAAACCAAATCGGAGCCGCGCCAAGCGAGCGGCGAAGACGGCGAGTCCTCCCTGTTTTCCTATGCAGCTCCCGGTTCCTCGCTTATACTTAAACGGAATGCAGAGTCGGAATCTCATGCGCAACACTGTACATCTACTTGACGAAAAAATATCCATTTAAGATAGAGAGGGCGGTTTCCCGTGAAAAAAAGAACGGTTTGGATAGCGGCGCTGGTCTACGGTCTGTCGATGTCGTCGGTACAGGCCGAGTCGGTCATGCAGGTGTCGGTCGACGGCAAAGCCGTTGCTTTTCGGACGAATCCGGTCGTGCAGAGCAATGTGACGATGGTACAGTTCGCCCCGATCTTCCGCAGCCTCGGCGCTTCGTTCCAGTGGAACGGGCAGAAACAGCAGGTAACCGCCACCCGCGGCGGCACGAAAATGGTCCTTACGGTCGGCAGCCGCATCGCTTACGTCAACGGCAGCGCCGTGCGCATGCAGCAGTCCCCGGTCGCGATCAACGGCAATATTTTCGTTCCGCTGCGCTTCGTGGGCGAAGCCACCGGCGCCCGGGTGGACTTCTCGGGCAGCCGCATCTCGATCGCAAGCGCGCCGCCGTCTTCCCCCGGAAACGCAGCGGCGGGCGCTAACGGCGGTTCGGCAGCTTCCGATCCGGCAGAGAGCGATCTGACAGACACCGACCCGACAGACACCAATCCGAATGGGTCGCCCGAATTGTCGGAAAAATCGATCCATAATTATCTGATTACCCATTACGACACGCTCTATACCCCGGATACCGGTTACGAAGTCGATTACAGCGTGCAGCTCGGCGAGGAAGGCGACTATCACGTCTCGGTTCTGCTGGACCATTACGAAGCGAGCGGCAGACTGTACGCGGAGACCCGAGCCGACGGCAGCGTGCTCTACGACCTGACCGGAGACCTTGCGGCGGACCTCTCCCGGCGGTTCAACCTCGAGGCACTGTACGTGCACGTGACGCTGGCTCCGATGCTGGAACAGCGTCCCGACGGGGTCAACGACGAAGAACTGCTGGAGCTGGACGACGGAAGCTTCGTGCTGATCCGTACGCTGTTCGTCGGGATGTATGATTTTGCCGGAAAATACGCTGACTTTTACGACGTGACGTCCGCCGAGTCGAAGTTTGTCTCTGCCGCCGAATGGTAAAAGCACGCTTTGAATGGTAAAAGCACATCTCATGGCCGGGTCGAAAAAATATAGAAAAACTTCTCTTTTTTTATAAAAACCCTCTCTTCTTCTTACGGTTGAGATGATATAGTAGGAGAGCAATATCGCCATTTTTCGACAAAATACTTCAAGCTAAGGGGCGTTCCGTTTGAGCAGCATTTACGATTTCTCCGCCACTTCTATCAGCGGACAGCAAATTTCTCTGGACTCTTTTCGCGGCAAAACCGTGCTGATCGTCAATACGGCCAGCGGATGCGGATTCACGTTCCAATTCGAAGACCTGCAAAAGCTGTACGATCGCTACAAAGACCGCGACTTCGTTATTCTCGGCTTCCCGTGCGGCCAATTCGCCGATCAGGAACTGAACACGAACGATCAGATCCATACGTTCTGCACGTTGAAATACGGCGTCTCGTTCCCGATGTTCGAAAAAGTCGACGTCCGGGACGAAAAGGCCCACCCGCTGTTCGCCTACCTGGCCGGAACCAAGCCGTTCAAAGGCTTCAATCCGTTCCACTCGGTAGCCAAAATCCTCCTCCCGCTGATCAACGAACGCCACCCCGAATATATGCCCGGCGATTCGATCAAATGGAATTTCACCAAGTTCCTGATCGACCCCGAAGGCCGCGTCATCGAACGTTACGAAGCCACGACCGACCCGATCGACATGGAAGACGACATCGAGAAAGTGCTCAACGCGGCTAAAAGCTAGGGTTGGGCTTGGTTGGACAGTTGGTAAAAAGAATGCAAAAGAGGAAGCCCTGTAGGGGGCTTCCTCTTTTGGTGTTTGGACAGGAATTTGGCGCGCTGTTTTCGGCCTGAACCGGAGCGGTAGTATAGTGCTTTATGCCGATAAATGACGATTTTGCTATGTAAGAGCTGCCGTTTTAAAACATGGAACTAATTTTCCCCGTCGTTTTATTCACGTAGTACCATCCGTAGGTTGCGGTATGGCCTGTTTCTTCGTCATCCATAACGACTTGGTACGCGTGGACCACATAATTGTCGCCTTCTGTATACTCGACTTCCACGTAAATAGACGGATGATGGAATCCATATTTCGCTTTCACTTTTTTAACGGCTTCGGCTTGGGTGATCGAAGTTTGTTTGGGCTGCTTCCCGATATATAGGCCGCCGTCTTTCAACGAAACATCCTGTCCAATTGCAGCACTGACCGCGCGAACGGGTACGTACGTCGTTCCGTCGTAGGTCAGCGTTTTCGCACTGTCTTTTTTCACAAGGTTAAAATAAAGCGGCATATTTTTCACGGCGACTTGAATCGTTTGCGTATTTGCGGCAAAAGCCGCCGAGCCGGTAAGCATGGTCCCGATCAAAATTCCCACAGTCAATCCTTTTACTTTGTCTTTCAAAGTTCCCACTCCTTTTGGCGTCTGCGCGCAAATTTACGTATGTAGTCCTCTATATCTCAAATAACGTCGTCACGACACTTATTTTCCTCCATTTGCCCATTCTGATCCGAATAGATGCGTGAGAGCAGCTATTTCCGGGTTGTTGCACCGAAAACGTCTTTTTCGCCTAAAATAAGAGTCGCTGCGCAGTTATTTGCAAATCGCTTGCGAATTAGGCTCAAATAAGTGCGATTTCGCACGTCCTAACAAAGGCAGCACGAGTACGATGATCGCCTGGGTCTGGGTTTGCCTCTGCTCCTGTGTCTGAACGGTCAGCCAACAAAAATACCGTCCTTCACCGGATTTGTGCAAATCCGATAAACAACGGTATGAATAATCGCAAGCTTAGCTTAACTTCGCTCTTCAGCTCACCTTATGCTCGATCCGCAGCTTGTCCGCGATCATCGCGATAAATTCGCTGTTGGTCGGCTTGGATTTGTTGATGCTGACGGTGTAGCCGAACAAGTCGCTGATGTTCTGCACGGAACCGCGGGCCCAGGCCAGTTCGATCGCGTGGCGGATGGCGCGTTCCACGCGGGATGGGGTCGTGGCATATTTCTCGGCGATCGAAGGGTACAGCGTCTTCGTGATCGAGCCGAGGATTTCGATGTTATGGTAGACCATCGTGATCGCTTCGCGCAGGTACTTGTAGCCGCGTACGTGCACGGGAATGCCGATCTCGTTAATAATCGACGTGATGCTCGCATCAAGCGTCTTGCCTTTGGACAGCGATCCGATGCTCGGCTTCGGCGCGGGTGCCGGCGAAGCTTGGGCGATCGGCGAAGACGGGATGTTCAGCATCTGGCGAACCCGGTTCACCAGCACTTCGATATCGAACGGCTTCAGGATGTAGTACGCGGCACCCAGCTCGACCGCGCGCTGCGTAATGTTCTCTTGTCCGAACGCCGTCAGCATGATCACTTTGGGACGCGGATTCAGGTTCATGCCCTGCAGCTTCTCCAGCACGCCGAGTCCGTCCAGGTGCGGCATAATGATGTCCAGGATCAGAATATCGGGCGCCCGTTCGGCGCCGCGCAGCAGCCCCAGCACTTCTTCTCCGTTAAAAGCGACTCCGGTTACCGTCATGTCTTCCTGCGAGGAAATGTGTTCCTGGAGCATGTGGACGAAATCCCGATTATCGTCCGCAAGCATAACTTCGATGTTTGGCAAAACCTGTTCCTCCTTCTCATCCGGCCGCAAAGCCGAATCCTCTGTAATTCACAGAACCGTTTCTGTCTTTTTAAACAGATCTCACGTAAAAAATTCGACACCGTTCGAAAGAATCCTGCTACGGCAGCAAATTTTCGCTCTCTCTCAGTATATCGGGTTACGCGCCAAATTAAAACAAAAAATCCCAAAACCGTAAATTAGCGCTGAAGAACGAATCCGATTTCGGGATTCTCTTTTTCTGAACGCTTTTTTGCAGCATCTGAAGCGCGGAACTTGCGGCTCCGCGGTTTCGGACGTGCATACGGTTTTGGGACAAGGCGGCGTCCGGCCCGTAAGCCGAAGCCGCCGAATAACTTAGACGCGACTTTTTTTGCTTGCTTCCGCAAGCTTCAACATTTCCTGCGCGTGGTGCAGCGTTTTCTCCGTAATTTCGACACCGCCGAGCATCCGCGCAAGTTCGGTGACGCGTCCTTCTTCGTTCAGCGCTTCGACCCTGGTCATCGTCCGCTCGCCTTCCACGCGCTTCTCGATCAGGTACTGGCGATCCGCCATGCAGGCTACCTGCGGCAGGTGGGTAATCGAGAACACCTGACAGTCGCGGGACAGCTTGACGAGCTTCTCCGCGATCGACTGGGCCGCGCGGCCGCTGACGCCGGTATCGACTTCGTCGAATACGAGCACCGGAACTTTGTCGTGACGGGCGAAAATGCTTTTGAGTGCCAGCATGATCCGCGACAGCTCGCCGCCCGACGCGATCTTGCCGAGCGGACGCAGCGGTTCGCCGGGGTTCGGCGAGATGAGGAACTCCGCGTTGTCGACGCCCTGACGGGTCAGGCGCACGCGCCGGCCTTCGAATTCGAAGCCGCGGGCGTCCTGGATCGGCTCAAGCTTCACTTCGATCGACGTTCGCTGCATTTGCAAATCTTTGAGTTCGCCTTCGATCTGACGGGCCAGATCGCGCGAGCATTCCCGGCGCAGCACGCTCAGTTCCCGGGCCAGCCGCAGCGTTTTCTCCAGCTGCTTGTCACGCTTGGCGGTCAGCAGCTCCATGCGTTCGTCCTTGTTCTCCAGCATGTCCGTCTCGCGGTGAATCCGGTCGTAATACTCCAGAATCTGTTCGACGCTGTCGCCGTATTTGCGCCGCAGTCCGGAGATCAGGTTCAGCCGTTCTTCGACTTCTTCGAGGCGTCCCGGGTTGAACTCGATATTCTCGCGGTAATCCCGGAGTTGGAACGCCGCGTCTTCCAGCTGGTAAAAAGCGTTCCGCAGCTGCTCCAGAATCGGCTGCATCGCTTTGGGATCGTAATTCTCGACGTCTTCCAGATTGGAGATCGCCGAGCCGATCGCTTCGATGCCCCGATCGCCGTACAGCAGGTTGTATCCGCCGGAGACGGATTCCATCAGCTTCTCGCTGTGCGCAAGCTTGGAACGTTCGTCCGCCAGCTCCACGTCTTCGCCCACTTTGAGCTTGGCCGCCTGAATCTCTTCCAGCTGGAAACGGTACATGTCGAGCATTTGCAGCGATTTCTGGCTCGTCTCGCGCAGCTCGCGCAGTTCCCGCTCCAGCTTGGCGAGAGCCGAATACTCCTGCTGATAAGCCGCTTTCGCCGGCGCGATCGTGTCGCCTCCGTACGAATCCAGCAGGCCGAGATGGCTTTCCGGACGCAGCAGCGACTGGTGCTCGTGCTGGCCGTGGATATTGATCAGCTGCTCGCCCACTTCGCGCAGCATCGTCAAATTGACGAGCTGCCCGTTGATGCGCGACGTGCTTTTTCCGTGTGCCGTCACTTCGCGCCGGATGACCAGATGTTCTTCCGGCGACGCGGAAATACCGAGCTGTTCCAGCGTTTTCCACACCGGATGCTCGCCCTGCAGCTCGAACAGCGCTTCCATCTCCGCTTTGTCGGCTCCGTACCGAATCAGGTCCGAAGACCCGCGGCCGCCGGAGATCAGGCCCAGCGCGTCGATAACGATCGATTTGCCGGCTCCCGTTTCCCCGGACAGCACGTGAAATCCTTGATAAAAATGAACGTCGACGGATTCGACGACGGCGAGATTGCGAATGGACAATGCGACTAGCATGCACTCACCTCAATAGAATTTAGGAAATGAATCCCATAATTTGGCCGATCACCGTCTGGCTGTTCTCCGGTTCGCGACAGATCAGCAGGATCGTGTCGTCGCCCGAGATCGTACCCATGATTTCCGACCATTCCATATTATCGAGCAGCGCCGCGATCGAGTTGGCCGTGCCCGGCAAACATTTCATCACGACCAGATTGGCCGAATGATCGATATGGACGAAATTGTCCACGAGCGCGCGCTTGAGCTTTTGTACCGGATTGTACCGCTGATCGGTCGGCATCGAATATTTGTACCGGCCGTCGTCCAGCGGAACCTTGATCAGCAGCAGTTCCTTGATATCGCGAGATACCGTCGCCTGCGTCACCTGGAATCCCGAAGACCGCAGCGCGGCAACCAGTTCGTCCTGCGTCTCGATGTCGCGGCTGGAGATAATCTCCCGGATCTTGATATGCCGTTGTCCCTTCATAAGACTCCCCCTTCGTTATGCAAAATATGAATAAACGCGTTCAACGCAAAGAAACTCACCGTTCGGCGGATGAGTTTCTGTGAAAAGTCCGGGCGGCTTCCGCCGCGGTATTCGACGCCAACTCCCGAATGACTTCTTCGCCGAGCGGAGCCGTTTCTCCTTCCGGCAGCTTCAGATAAGCGAGAAATTCGACGTTGCCTTCGCCGCCGGTAATCGGCGAGAAGGTCAAGCCTCCGATCTCGAAGCCCAGAGCATTGGCAAAAGTCAGCACTTGGTTCAATACGTCTTCATGCACTTTGCGGTCGCGGACGACGCCCGATTTGCCCACCTTGTCGCGTCCGGCTTCGAACTGCGGCTTGATCAGCGCGGCCACTTCGGCCGGACGTTTCAGCAGTTGAAGCAGCGGAGGCAAAATGAGGCGCAGGGAAATAAACGAGACGTCGATGCTCGCAAAATCCGGGCGGGGCCCCGTCAGTTCTTCCGGCGTCATATAGCGGAAATTCGTCCGTTCCATGACGCAGACACGTTCGTCGTTTCTCAGCGACCAATCGAGTTGGTTATAGCCGACGTCGATCGCGTACACGTAAGAAGCGCCGTTTTGCAGGGCGCAGTCGGTGAAGCCGCCGGTCGAAGACCCGATATCGAGCATTACCCGGTCCTGCATCCCGATCTCGAAATTTTTGAGCGCTTTTTCAAGCTTGAGACCGCCGCGGCTGACGTACGGATGTACGGAGCCTTTGACGTGCAGCGCCGCTTCCCGCGACACTTTCATGCCCGGCTTCTCGATTCGTTCGTTATCGGCAAAAACGAGGCCCGCCATAATGGCGGCCTTCGCTTTCTCCCGGCTTTCGTAATACGCCTGCTCGACGAGCAGGACGTCGATACGTTCTTTTTCGATCTTGTCTTTTTGCGCGGCCATAATCAGGCTCTCTTTCTGTGTAAAATACGAACGCCGCAGCGCACGGTGCTCCTTAGGAAGGAAGACCGCTTTTGAGCGCGAGGCGGCTGCCCGTTACGCTCTCGCGCACGAGATCGGCGGCATGCTCGGCCGTCAGGCCGGCTTCCTGCTGCTGTTCCTTGATGCTGCCGTGCTCGATGAAGCAGTCCGGCACGCCCAGAATACGCACTTCGGCGTGGCTGATACCGTGCGATGCGTAAAATTCGAGCACCGCGCTGCCCAGGCCGCCGGCTTGCGAAGCTTCTTCCATCACGAGCAGCTTGACGCCGCGATCGGCGAGGTCGGTCAGCATCTTCTCGTCAAGCGGCTTCAGGAAGCGCGCATTGACGACGCTCGCTTGAATGCCCGACGACTTGAGCAGTTCGGCGGCGGCCAAAGCGGTCTGGACCATCGGTCCGACGGCCAGAATCGCGCAGTTGTCGCCTTCGCGCACCGTTTCCCAGCTGCCGATCGGAATAGCCTTGAGCTGTTGGTCGAGCGGAACGCCCAGGCCGTTGACCCGCGGATAACGGAAACCGATCGGCCCTTTATCGTAATCCAGCGCCGTTTTCATCATATGACGCAGTTCGTTTTCGTCTTTGGGCATCATGAGCACCATGTTCGGAATATGGCGCAGGAACGCGATATCGTACACGCCTTGATGCGTCTCGCCGTCCGCGCCGACAAAGCCGGCCCGGTCGATCGCGAACATGACGTTGGCGTTATGCCGGCAAATATCGTGCACGATCTGGTCGTAGGCACGCTGCATGAAGGTCGAATAGACGGCGAAGACCGGCTTCATCCCTTCCATCGCCATCGCGGCGCACAGCGTCGCGGCATGCTGCTCGGCGATGCCCACGTCGATCATCCGTTTCGGGAATCTCGCCGCGAACTCCATCAGTCCGGAACCGCCTGGCATGGCCGGCGTGACGGCGACGATCCGCTCGTCCTGCTCGGCCAATTCGATCAGCGTGCTGCCGAACACTTCGGTGTACATCGGGTTGCCGGCCGACTTGAGCGTCTTGCCGGACTCGATCTTGTACGGCGAAATGCCGTGCCATTTATGCGAATCGGCTTCCGCCGGTTTGTAGCCTTTGCCTTTGGTCGTCACGATGTGGACGAGCACCGGGCCGTCGACGTTGTCCGACTGGCGGAACGTCTCCATCAGGGTCGGCAGGTCGTGCCCGTCGATCGGACCGATGTATTTGAAGCCCAGTTCTTCGAACAGAACGCCCGGCACCATCATATATTTGAGGCTGTCTTTGACTTTTTCCGCCGTGCGCGCAAGCTTGCCGCCGATCGCCGGAATTTTTTTGATCAGCGATTCGACGTCTTCTTTGGCGCGCAGATAATGGCGGTCCGAGCGGACGCGGCTCAGGTAGTTGTGCATGGCGCCGACGTTCGGCGCGATCGACATCTCGTTGTCATTGAGGACGACGAGCAGATTTTTTTTCTCATGGCCGATATGGTTCAGCGCTTCGAACGCCATGCCGCCGGTCAGCGCGCCGTCTCCGATCACCGCGACCACTTTGTTGCTCTCGCCCTTGAGGTCGCGCGCCATCGCCATGCCCATCGCCGCGGACAGCGACGTGCTGCTGTGGCCCGCTTCCCAGACGTCGTGTTCGCTTTCGGCACGCTTGACGAAGCCGCACAATCCCTTGTACTTGCGCAGCGTATCGAACCGGTCCTGGCGGCCTGTCAAAATTTTGTGCACGTAGGCCTGATGGCCCACGTCGAAAATAAACTTGTCTTTGGGACTCTCGTAGCAGTAATGCAAAGCCAATGTTAACTCGACCACACCCAAATTGGAAGCCAAATGGCCTCCGGTCACCGAGAGATTTTCGATTAAAAATTGGCGAATTTCCTGCGCCAGCGGCGCGAGTTGTTCGGACGGCAGCTTCTTCAGATCGCCGGGTTGGTTGATTTGTGGAAGGAGCATGTGTCATTCCCCGCTTTCCTTCATTTTCCTGAATTCGGTCGCGCACGATTGGTGTAGGCGGGCTCTTACGAACGCCGCGAAGCGTTTTTCGAGCACGCGTAGTATCGGTATTATATCGTTTTTCGGCAAATAAAGCCAATTTGAAGCATCGGCTTATGAGCCGGGCGCTGTCCGTTCTTCTGTTGTTCAATACCCAAGCAAGCGAGCAGCGAAACCGGAGTCCGCTTCCTCCCGGAACTGTTAACGGTCCCGTTCCACCAAATAATCGGCGATAGCCAGCAGGATGTCCGTACGCTCAAGATCCGCGCCCAGCACGGCCGTTTTGGATTCTTCGCTGAGGCGCCGCACTTCTTCGCGCGATTTGTCGATCCCGAGGAAAAACGGATACGTCACTTTTTCCATTTTGACGTCGCTTTGCGTTTTTTTGCCCAGCTTGCTCTCGTCGCCGACCAGATCCAGAATATCGTCCTGAATCTGGAACGCCAGCCCGATGCCGCGCCCGAACGTACGCAGCGCCTCAAGTTGCAGCGGCGTCGCTCCGGCCGTGCGGCCGCCCGCAAGCAGCGAGAACATGATCAGGTCGCTCGTCTTGTGCAGATGGATATATTCCAGCCGCGCAAGGTCCGTCGTGCCCTGTTCGCCTTCCATATCGGCCACCTGGCCGCCCACCATGCCGCGCGGTCCGGCGTATTCGGCCAGATCGGACACGATCCCGATCGCCGCCTCGGCCGGCAGCAGGCCGTCTCTGGCCAGCGAGGATACCACATAAAAAGCATGCGTCAGCAGGCCGTCGCCCGCGAGGATCGCCATCGCTTCGCCGAACACTTTGTGGTTCGTCGGCTTGCCGCGGCGCAGGTCGTCGTCGTCCATCGCCGGCAGGTCGTCGTGCACGAGCGAATACGTGTGCACCATCTCGACGGCGGCCGCGACGCGGATCGCCGCCGCCCGGCGGCCGCCGAGACTTTCGCACGCCGCTACCACGAGCAGGGGACGCAGCCGTTTGCCGCCGGCATCGAGCGAATACCGCATCGATTCCAGCAGCGCGGGCGGCATGTCCCAGTCGGCCGGAAACGCTTCGGCAAAATAGCTTTCCAGCTCGGACGACACGTCTCTCATATACGGTTCAAGCGCGAATACGCTGTTCAAAAGTTGTCCCCGCTTTCCGCTTCGCCCGCAAAGTTCCGGCGTCGAAGCTGTCCGTCTTCTTCCACGATCGTTTCGATTTTGCGTTCCACCTGCTCCAGCTTCTGGCCGCACAGCTGCGACAGCTGCATACCGCGCTGAAACAGGTCGATCGCTTTCTCCAGCGGCACGTCGCCCTGTTCAAGCTCGGCGACGATCCGCTCCAGTTGGTCCATCGCCTGTTCGAAATTCAGTTCGGCACCCGTCGCTGCGTCGGACGCTCCCGCAGCATTGTGATGTTCGGTATTAGGCTCCACTTCGATTGTCCTCCTCCGTCGTTTGAATAACCCGGCATTCGAGACTTCCGTCGTTCACCCGGACGACGATCCCGTCGCCCTCGGCTACCTCGTGCACCGATTTGATCAGCTTCTGCCCGGCTTCGTCGTAGACGAGGCTGTAGCCGCGCGCCATCACCTTGAGCGGGCTCAGGGCGTCGAGCTGGCGCAGGCTGCCCAGCAGCCGCTGGCGCCCGTCTTTGACGGCGGCGGTCATGGCCGCGTTCAGGCGGCCGTCCAGCCCGCCGAGCTGGCGCGAAGCGAGCTGCAGCTGAGCGCCCGGATAGAAGCGCGACAGCCTGCCGTGCAGGCGCGCGTGCTTGTCCCGGCCCGAGGCGAAGCGGGCTTCGGTCCGCGCCGTCAGGCGGCGCGTCAGCCCGTCCAGCCGCTGCGCATGCGGCTGAAGGGCGCGCTGCGGCTGCCGCAGCACGGCGGAGCGCTGCAGGCGCGCCAGACGTTCGCGCTCCTGCGCGGCCCGGCGCAGCAGGGCGCCGCGCAGCCGCTCCTGCTGCTGGGCGACGCGATGCTGCAGCG